>SKSI01000048.1 GCA_007123065.1 Bacteroidales bacterium | reverse complement strand
GCTGCTGATGGAGGGGATGCTTTGAATAAAATCCAAAAAGGGCTTAACCCCGATGTCATTGTTACAGATCTGGTTATGCCCGGAGTTGATGGTTTCCAGCTTATCACCCAATTAATGTCCGGAGAAAACTACAAAAAAATTCCTGTTATTGTTCTAAGCAATATTGATGGGGCAGAGGAAAGAAAGTCCCTCGAAAAACAAGGCGTTTCAGGATATATCATTAAGCCTTTCAACACTGTTGAGTTGCAGGAAGGCCTGGGCAGGTCGCTGAATTCGGTGTTGGCAAACTGCAATTAAATAACAGTCTTTAAGCAAAAAACACCAGACCCTCTAAGTATCCTCTTTTTTTAATGATTAAATTTGTTGTCGTCAGACTCCGGTTTTCTATGGGCAAAAAACTTTTTTCCTTATTAAGACAACGCATTCCCGGTGTGAAGAAAACTTCATCGGGTGTGTCTTACCATAGCATAAAACAGCTTCAGGAAGAAAAAGACGACATTGTTAAGGAGCTTCGCCTGACCAACACCTTGTTAAGCAATATTCCCGGTTTTATTTACCGTTGTCTGTATGATGAAAGCTGGACAATGACTTTTTTAAGTAATGGTTTTGAAAGCATTACCGGATATAACAGAAAAGATATACTAAACAATAACCGGCTCAGCTACAATGACATTATCCACCCGGATCATCGTGAGCGTCTTTTCTCAGAATGGCAGCAGCGCAAGGATATAGAAAAGCCTTTAGACCTGGAATATCCGATCATTCATAAAGACGGGTCCATGCGGTGGGTCTGGGAACGGGGCCAGCTTGCCTTTTCTGACAAAGGAGAACCCCTGTATGTTAAAGGGTTTATCACAGATATATCCAAAAGAAAACAATCCGAGCTGTCGCTGGAAAAGCTGGTCCAGTCTGCAGAAGACTTTTTACAAATGGCTGCAGACGATGTGAATTTCCGATCCATCGTAAAAACATTCAGAGAGATCAGTGGTGCACAGTTTGTTGCATTGAACCTGCACAACCCGGCAAACAAAAGTTTTACTACAGTTGCAACATCAGGTCTGGAAAATGATTTAGCCAGGATTAGCAAATTACTTGGATATAAGGTGGAAGGTAAAGTATGGGCTTATGATCCGGTTAGGGAAGAAAAAATCAGCGGACAAACATTAACCGTTTTCAAGAGTGTAAAAGACCTGTCTGGTAGCGTAATCCCTGAGTTTGTTTTCAAAAAAATGGAACAACTTTTTAATATTGGGACATTTTGTGTACTAAAGATCATGAAGGGCAATGAGACCCTGGGCGACTTTACCTATACAATCTCCCAACACAAGCCACAGGTTGACAACTACATTGTTGAACTGTATGCCCGCCAGACCGGATTGTTGCTGGCCCGCAAACAGGCAGAGGAACAATTGGTAGTGGCGCGGCAACAAGCAGAGAGTGCAAACCTTGCAAAGAGCAAGTTCCTGGCCAACATGAGCCATGAAATCCGCACCCCGCTCAATGCCATTTTAGGCTTCAGTGAGATACTGTACACCAGTTTGAGACGGGAAAGCAACAGAAAAAAAGTTGGATACATTGTTTCAGCAGGAAACCTTCTGCTCTCCCTTATCAACGACATACTCGACATTGCCAAAATTGAAGCAGGCAAAATGGAGCTTATGAAGCAGGACACGGACATTACAGACATCATGCAGGAGACCCACATGTTATTTCTCGAAAAAGCCCAAAAAAAGAGCGTGGGCCTGCATCTCGACATCGTTTCAAGCATGCCTGCCAGGATGGAAATTGATGCCAAGCGAGTTAAACAGGTGCTTTTTAACCTGATCAGCAATGCAGTTAAATTTACCCACGACGGACAAGTTAACATCACTGCCGGTTTTAGTCCTGATAGCGAAACACACGGATCGCTAAACTTCTCTGTTGAAGACACCGGCATTGGTATGTCTGAAGAACAGGTAGAGCTGATCTTTGAAGAGTTTTCGCAGATCAGCGCAGCAGCTAACCGGAAATATGAAGGTACAGGGCTGGGCCTGGCCATTGCTAAAAAGCTCACAGAGATGATGAACGGGCAAATATCTGTAAGAAGCAAACCAGGGAAGGGCTCCATTTTCTCTATAATGATACCGGGAATACGTTACTCGGCCGTTGAAACCGGAAAGGAATCAAAACCAAAAGCCTCCAAAAATATTGTTTTTGAGCCGGCAGATATTCTCGTAGTCGATGATATCGCCTCCAACCGGGTAATGGCCAAAGCCTTTCTGGAAATACTCGGCCTGTTGCCTTTGGTAGCATCAGGAGGCAAAGAGGCATTGGCCATGCTTGAGCAAAAAAAGCCGGCTTTGATCTTGCTCGATTTACGTATGCCGGAAATGAGCGGTTATGAAGTTTTTCAAAAAATTAAAAAAAACAAACAGTTAAAAGACATCCCGGTGCTTGCTTATTCAGCCACTCTGCCAGAACATTCAAATGAAGCGCTGATGCACTCTTTTGACGGACACTTGCTCAAGCCAATTACAAAAGAGCGTGTTGCAGAAGCACTTAAACCTTTTCTGAAATACCGGCTGATGCCCGTTAAGGAGAAAAGCAAGGATTTACCGGTGCTGGATAAGGAATTCGATAAAGAGTTCTTTTCGCCGGAAGCAATGGAACAGTTGCCTAAATTTATTTTTATTTTAAAGGAAGAGTTTTTACCTCATTACGACAACATCAAAGACCAGTTTGTTCTTTTCAAAATTGAAACATTCCTGAAACATCTCAGAAACAGAGCTTCGAACTTTCAGGTGATTCAGTTTGTCAGTTATGCCAACAGGATGCTGCAATACATCGAAGATTTTGAGCTGGATGAGATCAAAACAGGTTTAAAGCAATTCCCTCAACTGATTGAAAAACTTGAAGCGTTTCATAAAAAAAGCAAACAATAGATAAAAACAGGCACTTTTATAGAACAATTTTTAAAATCATTGAAAAGAATTTAATGTATCTTTGCTCGTATGAATGTGGCAAACCACAAAATATCACGCCTTTATGAGCAAACCAAAGAAACAGGATTTTTCCATCCTTGTTGTAGATGATAACAAGGAAAACCTCAAAGTTGTCAGCAATTTTTTAAAAACGGAAGGCTATCAGATTGCTTTGTCGCTTGATGCAGATGATGCCCTGAATATTCTGAAAGAGAACAAAATTGATCTTATCCTTCTGGATGTGATGATGCCCGGAACAGACGGCTTTACCTTTTGTCGCCAGTTAAAGAAAAACGATCAGCTTAAAGACATTCCGGTGGTATTCCTGACTGCCAAAACAGAAACCAGCGATCTCGTTGAAGGTTTTGGTGTGGGTGGCGTTGATTACATTACTAAACCTTTTCAGAAGGAGGAGCTTATTGCACGTGTGAATAATCATGTTGCCCTTGCCCATGCTAAAAACCAGGTTATCAAACAGGCTGAAGAGATTCAAAAAATCAATCGTACCAAAGACCGTCTCTATTCTGTGATTGCACATGACATAAAGTCGCCTTTTGCGAACATTTCAATGCTCATCTCATCGCTTGCCGAAGGATATATTGACACGGGATCGGAAGAATACAATGAGGTCTTGCAGAACATCAACAGCTCTACACAGGAAACATATACGTTATTGATTAATCTGCTACAATGGACCCGTTCGCAAACGGGCGACCTGGAGCTGTCCATTGAAGAGATTACCGCTGAAAGCCTGATCTCATCAGTTGTGCGATTCATGGGTCAACAAGCCGCAAAGAAGCAGATTGATCTATCTTACAGTGTTTCTGAGGGCTTAACAATGAAGGCAGACCAAAACATGATGAAAAGTGTTTTGCAAAACATCACTGGCAACGCTATCAAATTCACAAAACCCGGAGGAAAAGTGTTTTTAAATGCTTTTCAAAAACAAGACCGGCTTATTATTGAAGTTAAGGATAATGGTTTAGGTATTTCTAAAGAGAATATAAAGAAACTTTTTGTAGATAAAGGTCAATTAACAACCCGCGGCACAAACGACGAAAAAGGTTCAGGCCTTGGTCTGCTTCTGGTAAAAGAATTTGTGCAGAGACATAATGGCAATATAAACGTGGAAAGCACGGAAGGAGAAGGCACCACTTTCACATTGTGTT
This sequence comes from Bacteroidales bacterium, assembly GCA_007123065.1. Taxonomy (GTDB): domain Bacteria; phylum Bacteroidota; class Bacteroidia; order Bacteroidales; family UBA7960; genus PUPG01. Next base: position 4,929 of record SKSI01000048.1, on the reverse strand, counting down.
TTCCCGTTCAAGAGTAAACAATATATTTATGGAACACACCAACCTGGGCATACTGGTACTCGACGATGATCCAATCATCAGAAATCTGATGCGTTCAATGCTGAAAGATAAAACCAATCTGCAGGTAGCAGACAAACCGTCAAAGGCCTTTCAGATTCTGAAAGATTTTCCTGTTGATATATTGATCTGTGATTTTATGCTACCCGAGATGAATGGTCTGGAAGTCATGCACAAAGTCAAAGAAGATTATCCGCACATTGAGGTGATCATGATCAGTGCCGAAGGGGACATGGACACTGTAATCGGTGCGCTGCGCAAAGGTGCCGTGGATTATTTTCGCAAACCCTTCAAGGCCGAAGACATCTGGATCTCCATTGAACGAACCAGAAAGTTTTCTGAACTGAATGCCAACCTGAGCAATTATAAAAACCGCAACAAATACCTGCAAAATGCAATCCACGAAAAAATCGGTGATGATATTGTAGGGAATTCCTCATCTGTTAAAGATATATTGCAGCAAATGCAGCAGGTGGCAAAAACACATGACACCTCCGTCTTGATTCTCGGGGAAAGCGGAACAGGAAAAGAACTTGTTGCCCGGGGAATCCATAAATTAAGCAACAGAAAAGATGAAGTGTTTGGTGCCGTAAATATGTCGGCAGTTCCCGAGTCGCTATTTGAAAGCGAGTTTTTTGGCCATAAAAAGGGAAGCTTTACCGGTGCTGTAGCTGATAAAGCCGGGTGGTTTGAAGTTGCAAACAAAGGAACCCTCTTTTTTGATGAGGTTGGCGAAATGGACCAGTCGCTCCAGGTGAAGCTCCTGCGCGTGCTTGAAGACAGGAAGTTTACAAAAGTAGGCACGCAGAAAGAAGAATCTTTCGATATCAGAATCATTGCTGCAACCAACAAGACTGTTGAAGAAATGAGTGAAGGAAGGGTGTTTCGATCTGACCTGTATTACCGGCTCAGCACATTTACCATATACCTGTCTCCCCTGCGCGAAAGGGCGGAAGATATACCCCTTCTTGTTGAACATTTTTTCAAAACCATCGTGCCAAAGATGGGGAAAGAAATTAAAAAAATCCATCCGGAGGTGATGGATATGCTGAGCAAATACAGCTTTCCCGGAAACATCCGGGAGTTGCGCAACCTGATGGAGCGCGCCATCATCATTTGTGACGGCAACCAGTTGCATCCGAACCATTTCCCGCCGGTTGTCAAAAACATTACTGCACCGGCCGGACAGCACGCTCCCATACCTGATGACCTTCTCGACCTCAAAGAAGTGGAAAAAAGAACCATTATCAGAGCACTTGAAAAATCAAACTATAATAAAAATGAAGCAGCAAAAATGTTGAATCTCGACTGGAATGCGCTTTATCGAAGAATGCAGAAATACAATATTACCGAGGAATGAGTTTCACATATTTCATCCATAACCTCACACTTTTAATCACGCTAACCGTGATTTACAGTGTGTTGTTGCGCTTTTTCAGTAAGAGAACAATCAGACTGCAGACTTTGTCCGGGATGTTGTTCGGGCTGATTGCAATTGTGGGGATGATGACTGCCGCAGAGATTGAAGATGGGCTTTTTTTTGATGGGCGCTCTGTTGTACTCAGCGTGGGAGCCCTTTTCGGAGGGCCTTTGCCGGCTGTCATTTCTATGCTGATTGCCGGCGCTTACAGGGCAACAGTGGGTGGGGAAGGAATGGTCATCGGACTGTTTTCCATTTTTAGTTCGTCTGCTTTGGGAACACTTTTCTTTTATCTGAGAAAAAAACACAAAAAAGCAGACAGCCCGTTAGCCTACCTGACACTCGGTTTTCTTGTTCATCTTTTCGTATTAATTTGGTATAGTCTTTTGGCAGAGGAGGTTTCCATACATCTTGTCTCAACAGTTTTTGGTCCCATACTGATCCTTTTCCCGCTGGCAACCCTTCTGCTATGCTTTCTTATTCGTGGCCAGGAAAAGCAGATTGAGCTTGTCAACGAGAGTTTGCTGTTGCGAACGCTAATCAACAGTCTTCCCGCCACCGTTTATGTGAAGGATAATAAATTACGCAAAATTTTAGTTAACAAGGCAGAGCTGGAAATAATCGGCAAAAAGGAGGAAGAGGTAATTGGAAAAACAGATAGCGAACTGTATCCTGCAGACATGGCAGAACGGTTTAAGGCCGACGATCTTGAAGTGATACAAAACGGAAAGGAAGTGTCGAATAAGGAAGAGTGCTTTGCCGGTCCGGATGGTAAAGATCGCTGGCTGCTTACCTCCAAATTGCCCTTTCGGGACCGTTCCGGTAATGTAATCGGACTGGTGGGTGTCGGGAGGGATGTGACAGACCTGATTGAAGCAAGACAAGACCTTCAGCAGGCAAAAGAGGAGGCAGAGGCTGCAAACAAGGCTAAAAGCGAATTTTTGGCTACAATGAGTCATGAAATACGGACTCCCATGAATGCTATCCTGGGTTTTAGCGAAACCTTGATGCACCGGATCGATGACCCGGCAAATAAAAAAATGCTTCAATCGGTGGCATCAAGCGGAAACCTTCTGCTTGCGCTGCTAAATGACATCCTCGATCTGTCAAAAATAGAAGCAGGCAAGATGCTTATCCTTCCAAGGCCTACAGATATGAGTAGCATCATCAACGAAATGCAGCTTTTGTTTCAGTCCAAAGCAGATGAAAAAAATATCGATATCAAAATCAAAAAGCAAAGCAATTTTCCAGCGCGGCTCATGCTTGACGAAGTGCGCATCAAACAGGTGCTGTTCAATCTTGTTGGCAATGCCGTGAAGTTCACGCCAAAAGGCTTTGTTTCAGTAGAAGCACTCTTCATTAAAGAAACTGAAAACAACGGGGTGCTGCAACTTAAAGTTCGCGATACAGGCATCGGGATAGAACCGGGTCAGCAGGAAGCGATCTTTTCTCCTTTTCGTCAGCAAGACAGCAAGGCAAATCGCAGTCATGAAGGAACAGGACTGGGTCTGACCATCACAAGGCGACTCATTGAAAAAATGAACGGCACCATCTCTTTGAAAAGCATCCCCGGATCCGGAAGCACATTTACTGTAAATATTCCCGGAGTACAGATCCTCGATCAGTCTTTTGAACCCACAACAAAGCATGTTGATGTCCATGAAAATGTTCGTTTTAACCATGCCACAGTGTTGGTAGTTGATGATGCTCCCTCGAACCTTCAGTTGATGGAGTTGGTGTTGGGAAGCCTGGGCCTGGAAGTCATAACGGCAGATAGCGGCCAGGAAGCTTTGAATTTCCTGGAGAAAAACAAACCTGACCTGGTAATTCTTGATATTTTGATGCCGGGCATGGACGGCTACGAAACCATAAAAGAGATCCGGTCAAGACCCGGATTGGAACACATCGCTGTGATTGCATTTACAGCATTTACACACAGAGAAAACCACAAAGAGGAGGATGCGCTTTTTGATGCCTTCCTTCATAAGCCTATCAATAGCAATGACCTTAAAAAGACCCTCCTGAAGTTTTTGGACCATTCCGTATCAGAAGACCCGGCCAATAAAGCCCGGAAGGATACAAAAACCTACCCCCGCTTCGACCCGGCAGAACTCCCTCCGGAAACCAGGGCAAAAATACCTGCCCTGAAAAGAATTCTTCAAGACGAATACCTCAAAGAATGGGAACACATCAAAGACCACTTCGTGCTCTTCAAAATCGAAGACTTTGCAATGCGACTGCGGCAAACTGCTGAAAAGTTTCAGGTGGAATTTATTAAAAATTATGCTGACAAGCTGCTGGATGACATTGATAATCTGGATCTTGAATCACTTAGAAAAGAATTGCACGCCTTCACTTACATCGTATCTTTGTTGGAAGAGTGAACAATCATATTCGAAGAGAACAACACCTTTCGCTACATGTTGCCTTTGTGTATATAATTATACTTCACTAAATTAAACCTTATGGCATAAATGTTGTTTTACTTATTAAGTAATGATCTGTTTTATAAGTTCATTGCTTTTGGCTAATTTTTTTATTTGATAAACCCGATATAATCAATGAAAACATCAAAACATTTATATTTCCTGTTTTTTTTATTCATGCTACTGTTCCTGTTCCAATTGCCCGGTCTTCTGGGGCAAAACCAGAACGAGAATGTCAGGTCTGTTAATATTTCGGCATCTGCTACGGTAATGAGTAGCAATATAGAGCTTGAAACCATTAGTGACATGGGCATTGTTGATGCCCGTAACCTGCAGGAGGACAACGTGATATATATTAACCCTGTATTTGACCCCGAAGCAGGCATTATGCGTGCAAGGGGGAACCCGGGCGCCCAGATCAGGGTCAGCTACCTGGAAGAGATGGAAGTTAGCCGCCGCGAAGGTCCTGGCAGTCTTTATTTTGTATATGAAGTAAGCGGCTATGCCGGAAACAACCAGCGCGAGTCTGAGCTGCTCGACCAGATAGAACGAGAACTTCGTTTGAATGATGAAGGGATATTCTATTTCTTTATCGGCGGACGAGTGGATCTTAGCCAGGCGTTACCCGGCAACTACGATGGGGAGTTTACCATAGAGATAGAATATATATAATATGGGACACACGAGAAGATATCTTTTCTTTTTGCTGAGTATGGCATTTTTCGCTGCCGCGGGATTTAAAACCTCGGAAGCGCAGGTGTCCTTTGGTCTGTTTAGCAGCGACACCCTTGAATTAAACTTTGTGGGAATTGAGGAACTTGACTTTGGCCCAAGAATCAGTGGCGAAGGTACGGTGAGCATCAATCTTCAAGAAGAAGAGGGACTGGTGGTTCCTTTGGAGATTGTCGGCGTTGCCTACCTGGATGTTACGGTAACCTTTCCTCCCACCATTGAACTGGTTCAGCAAGACACCGATAATCCCGATGTAATGACTTTGAATGTAAGGATGGCATACAGCAACAGGGG
>SKSI01000050.1 GCA_007123065.1 Bacteroidales bacterium | reverse complement strand
TTTGTTGATTTGTTGATTTGTTGATTCGTTGAATCGTTGATTTGTTGATTCGTTGAATCGTTGATTTGTTGAATCGTTGAATCGTTGATTTGTTGATTCGTTGAATCTTCCTTCGAGCTTCTTAACCTTAACCTTAACCTTAACCTTAATCTTAATCTTAACCTTAACCTTAACCTTAACCTTAAATTCTTTGGATAACAAAAAAACCACCCACAAGGACAAACCTTGCAAGTGGTTCTAAATTAACGTGGTACCACCCGGAATCGAACCAGGGACACACGGATTTTCAGTCCGTTGCTCTACCAACTGAGCTATGGTACCGATCGTTATCGGAGCTGCAAATGTATAAAAGATTTTTTATTTCACAGGTTTTTTTCATAAAATATTCCTTTTTCAGGGAACAATTCTTACATTTGCCGCTCATTTTCAATAAATAAACAAAAAATAACCAACGGAGTTTTAATGCGAATGATTGTCCCGGTAAGGCTCCGTTTGAAACAAAAGCAATTGTATGCCTGACGGCCCCGAAGGATCAAGACATCTGGTCATTGATATTGGCAATACCAATATTAAAATAGCTTTTTTTCAGGGAGAAGAGATGTTCAGGCTATGGGTCGGATCCGCGGTTGATGATGCACACCTGCGTGAATGGATAGATCCACTCCAGACCGAAGCGGCAATCATATCTTCCGTCAGGATATCTGATAACGTGTCAAAGCAGTCTGAAACATTATCGGAAAGCAATGCTTTTGAAACAGTAGCTCCCGAATTCAATTGGTTGTCAACTTTCAACTTTCCGGTTTTTCTTGCCGGTCCGCACCTGAAGTTGCCCATTACAATGCGTTATAAAACGCCTGAAACCTTGGGCAGCGACCGGCTTGCAGCGGCAGTTGCAGCGGCTCACATGTTTTCCGGACAAAACACGTTGGTGCTCACCGCGGGGAGCTGCATTACCGCAGATTTTGTTACCGAACACGGAGAATACCTCGGCGGGACCATCACACCCGGATTGCACATGAGACTTCAGGCAATGCACCACTTTACCGGTAAACTGCCTCTGGTAAATAAAATTGCGGAAGAAACACCGCTCATTGGAGACAGTACCGTAGCCTCAATGATGTCGGGCGTTATCAACGGTATAACTGCTGAAATGGACGGTCTTATAGCTGCCTGGGAAAAAGAAATAGGTTTTTTTAACGTTATATTGTCCGGTGGAGATGGAAAAATCTTTGCCAAAAAGGTAAAAAGTAGGATATTTGCAATCGACAACATAGTCCTGCATGGACTTAATCTAATGCTAAAGCATAATGTTTAAACCAAATAATTTAAAGCCGATCACGCTTTTCCTGTTGATCATCAGTATTCTGACCACCCTGCCGGAACTGCAGGCGCAAAACAGAATCAATATGCCTTATTCGATCTATGGGGTGGGAGAGGTTCGTTTCAATCATTATTATCAGAATATGGGAATGGGAGGACTTAGTCAGGGTTTTCGTTCCAATATGTTTGTCAATGATGTAAATCCTGCATCCTACTCCGCCGTTGACACCACTTCGTTTGTTTTTGATGCCACGATGGTGAGCCATTTCTACCGGCAAGAGACCGATGCTGTCCGTCAGGATGCAGACTACGTATCACTTGGAAATGTCAGTTTCGCTTTTCCCGTTACCCGCTGGTGGGCTGTGGGTGCAGGTATCAAACCATATAGCCTGATGGGGTATAACATCAGGGAGACAGAAGAGCACGAGGATATCGGCACGATCAATTACCTGTATGAAGGCAGCGGTGGATTGTCGCAGCTCTTCGTTGGAACTGCCATTCAACCCATCGGAAATCTATCGCTGGGGATGAATGCTTCCTATATTTTTGGAAAACTCAACAGGGAAGCCAGCGTGTCTGCCGACTCACCGGGTGTTTACCAAACCAGCAAGCTCGAAACGGACCATGCCAGAGGCTGGATCCTCGGTTTTGGGATGCAGTACGAGTTTGAATTCTCCCAAAACCGAAACCTTATCATCGGTGCAACATTCGGAAATCAGGACGATATCAAGCTGAGCAGCACGGAAATTTTGAGAAGAAGAATCCCCGGTGCCAACTTATATGATACCATCGCAGAAACGGAACGGATTGATGACTTCCTGACCCTTCCCGGCTATTATGGATTCGGAATGTTCTCCCGGATCAACCGCAATTGGTCGGCCGGAGTCGATTACCAATGGCAAAACTGGGAAGATTTTGCATTGCCGCATCGTCAGGGCGACTTTAATGACAGCTATCGCGTTGCTGCCGGAGTGCAGTTCAGACCTAATGTGGAAACCTATTCCCCGTTTTATCACAGAGTGCATTATTCCGCCGGAATACGTTACGGACAATCATACATCGACCAGGGAATCGACCCGCTTAATGAGTTTGGCATAACTTTTGGACTATTCATACCTGTAAGAAGGGCTCTTTCAGGACTCAATATCGGGTTTGAATACAGCCAGCGCGGAACTCTTGATAACCACGCTATGAAAGAGAACTTCTATCGCCTGAATATTGGCGTCAGTATATACGAAAGATGGTTTATCAGAAGAAGATTTTTCTAAGCTGCAAACCTGCAGGTTGATATAATAAACGATTATTATTCAAATAATAAAGAATGAAAACACTGAGATCAATTGCAATGACTGCCCTTGGGGTATTGATGATAGCCATCCTGGCAGGGAAACCGGAAACCGCTCAGGCCTCACTGGCCAACGCCGCTGACCTGTCTGCTGTTCTTGAACAGCAGGATCAGCGCTACGGAGAAGACAGCGTGCAATGCGTTAGAAACTGGTCGCTCTATGCCGAGTATTACCGCCAGCGAAATTATGAAATGGCCTATGAACCATGGAAGTATATGTTTGAAAGCTGCCCGTTGGCAACACTGAACATTTACATCCACGGTGCCAATATAATCAAACACTTCTACAATACTGAGACCGATCCTGCCAGAAGAGAAGCCTGGGTCGACACGCTGATGATGGTATACGATCAGCGTATTGAAATGTTTGGTGAAGAGGGGCGCGTGCTGGGACGTAAAGCCGCCGACCTCTATCAGCTGCAACCCTCAGCTGTTCAGGAACTCTATGATCTGTGTGAACGGTCCATCGAACTCGAAGGGATGAATGCCGGTGCAGATGTACTGCTGATCAACTTTCAATCAACCATTCGTCTGGCAGATGCTGCACTTCTCGAACAAGAAACCATCCTGGAAGCCTACGACAGGGCTACCAATATTATTGAATACAACCTGGAACACAATCCGGGTGACGCCCGATTCTACAACCCGGCAAAAAACAACATCAGGGCAATGTTTGAACCCTATGCTACCTGTGATAACCTTGCAGCAGTTTATGGTCCCCGCTTTGAATCAAATCCCGAAGATGTCGAACTGCTTGAAAGGATTACCAGTATCCTCGACAACGCCGGCTGTACAAACGAAGAGCTCTTTTATGAAACCACCAAAAAGCTGCATGAAATTCAGCCCGAAGGGGAGTCCGCCTTCCTGATGGGACGGCTCGAAAACAACAGAGAAAGCTACAGAGATGCCATCAGATATTATCAGCAGGCCGTTGATCTTTTTGTTGAAGAAAATGAAGAAGCATACATAGACCGCATTTTCCGGGCTTCCTGGCTAATGGCAGAAATAAGCTTTCGCCAGCTGCGCGACCTGCCTCAGGCCAGACGCTATGCGCGACAAGCACATCAGATAAACCCCACCGACGGGCGACCACTCCTCCTGATCGGAGAAATGTATGCAGAAAGCGCCAATGAATGCGGCGACGACGACGTAACCAAAAAAGCAGCATTCTGGACTGCCGTCGATAAATTCGAGGAAGCACAAAATATAGCCGAAGAAGAAGCAGTAAGAGAACGGGCTGAGCAATTAGCCAGCACATTCAGACAGTACTTTCCAAATAATGAAGAGATCTTCTTTCACGGTTATACCGTCGGGGAAACCTTCAGGGTGGAATGCTGGATAAACAGAACTACCCGGATCAGGGCAAGGTAATTTGCAAATTAGTAAATTAGCAGATGGGCAACACATTCCGAATGTTCAGCATAAGGAACCTAAATGAACACTAAAGTACCGATTACATCGCACACTTTCCTGCTGCTTCTGGCAGTCATGATAGCAATGCCCGGGTGTAAAAGCGACCTCGAAGCCATCGATGCCATCACACGCGTGGATGAAGGCCCCATTGAGTCTGCATTCGATATTGAAGTGATCTATACAGACCGGGCAAACGTGCGGATGATCCTCAGCGCACCCCAGATGGACAGATATGACCTCGAAACAAAATACCTTGAAATGCCAAAAGGGCTTCATGTGGTTTTCTATGATACCCTGATGCAGCAAACATCAAGTATGTCAGCCAACTATGCCATTAGCTATGACGACACAGAAATCATCGAAGCACGCGACAATGTCGTGGTGATCAACGAAATGGGCGAAAAGCTCAATACCGAACAGCTGATCTGGGATCAGAAGAATGAAATTATCTACTCGGAAAAATTTGTCAGGATCACCACCGAAGACGAGGTGACCTACGGCGAAGGCTTCCGGGCCGATGAACGCTTCGACACCTGGGAAATCACCAATCCACGCGGTACATTCAGGGTGCAGGAATAAAAACAAACATGCATGTAGAGAAAATTCATGAATTTTCTCTACATGCATGTAAAACAAATGTAAAGCAAATTCATGAATTTGCTTTTAACAAAATAACCATCAATGACCTCCCTCATCATCATCAGCCTCTTGCTGTCTGCCTTTTTCTCCGGGATGGAGATCGCTTTTGTGGCTGCCAACAAGTTAAAAGTGGAGGTTGACAAGCAAAGCGGCGGTTTTTCGGCGCGCCTGCTTTCCCGCTTTGTGCGCTCCGAGTCCAGCTTTATATCTACCATGCTGGTCGGCAACAACATTGCACTGGTGGTATACGGCATTTCATTCGCTGCACTGCTCGAGCCCCTGCTGCATGCGATACTTCCGTCACCCATCAGGGGTGAATTTATCGTTTTTTTGCTGCAAACCATTATATCTTCCCTGATAATCCTGATCTTTGCCGAATTTCTGCCCAAAACGCTGTTTCGGATCAACCCGAACAGGTTTTTGAACATCTTTGCCGTACCGGTTACCATCATCTATTATATATTGTATCCCATCATTACTTTCACAATCTCCCTGTCAAATCTTTTGATGAAATACCTGTTCCGCACCGATATGAGCTCTACTGAAAGGGTCTTTGATGCAATCGATATGGATAACTTTCTTAAGGAGTTTGGCGATCAAAGTGAAGACAGCCAGGAAAGACAACGGGAGATACAAATGTTTCGGAATGCCATCGAGTTCCCGGAGGTGAAACTACGCGAATGCCTGATACCACGTACCGAAGTGGTCGCCGTGTCACAAAATGAAAGCATCCCTGCCATCACGAGGATCTTCTCGCAAACCGGGCTTTCAAAAGTGCTGGTATACCAGAATTCCATCGATGATATAGTTGGCTATGTGCATGCCTTCGACTTTTTCTCCGGCCCGCGGAATGTTCGTGACATCATCAGGCCGGTGTTGCTCGTCCCCGAAACAATGCATGCCAACAAGCTGCTGAAAAGCCTGATACAGCAACGAAAAAGCATCGCCGTAGTGCTCGATGAATTTGGCGGCACAGCTGGTATCATCACCATTGAAGACATTATGGAAGAGATTTTTGGCGAAATTGATGATGAATATGATGTGGAAGACCTCGTTGAGAAACAAACCGGAAAGGATGAATACATCTTTTCTGCACGATTTGAAATCGACTACCTCAACGAAAAGTATATGCTGAACCTGCCTGAATCTGAAGAGTTTGAAACCCTCGGCGGACTCATCCTCAACCACAAGGAAAGCATCCCCGAAAAGGGAGAAGAGCTGACCATCGGAACCAATACATTCAAAATATTACAAGTAAGCGAAAAACGCCTGGAGCTGGTTAAGCTTTATAAAATGAAAAATGAAAAGTGAAAAAAATTCCTGTCATCCTGAACGCAGTGAAGGATCTGTCAGCTCCCCAACAGATTCTTCGCTAACGCTACTAATGACAGTAAACCCTAAAGTATGGTGTGAGGAAGAATGTGCAAATTCGCTACAGGACGCATTTATACATCAAAATAATGCAGATAATTCATGAGAAAGACACCTTTTGCCTTTAGGGCAAAAGGTATTGTAGAACCGGCGCGTCTCAGCCGTGACATTTGGAAAAGCGTCTCAAACAAAAACCACGCATAAACGAAAAAAACAGACCTTACCAGCCGATTCTTCAAAAAAAAACAACAAAAAACAACAAACAACGAACAAAGAACATTTATGTCATTCCAGCATTGTGGCCACCGCCTTTTTCGCGGGGGCTGGGAACTCAGAATGACAAGGGAAAATTAAACCTCTAAACTTCTAAACTCCTCAACAACTAAACTCCTCAACAACTAAACTTTTTTTCCTATCTTTGCAGCCTGAAAATTTAAACCGGAATAAAAAATGGCTGTAATAACGAAAATAAGAAACTATTCTGGCCTGCTGATCGCCGTGATAGGTGTTGGTTTGGCTGCATTTGTGCTTGGTGACTTCCTGGGCTACGGCCCGATGCGCCCACAGCAATTTCATATCGGACGAATAGAAGGCAACGCCATCGGATACCAACAGTTTGAGATGCGCGCCCAGCAACAGATTGAAAACTGGCAAATGCAAACCGGTATGTCTGCAGGACCGCGCGAAGCCTTTCAAATGCGTCAGCAGATCTGGAATGATATGGTGCGCGAAGTGCTGATGGAAGACATCCTGGAAAATGTCGGCATCGCCGTTACCGCTGAAGAGCTATATGATATGATCTATGGGGACGATCCGCACCCGTATCTGCGACAAAGCTTCTCAGACCCGGCTACCGGACAATATGACCCGCAAAACGTGATCGAATTCCTTCGTACACTGCCACAAAGGGAGCTTTCGGTTCAAAATCAGTGGATGATGCTTGAAGACCATATCAGACAAGACCGCCGCGAAGAAAAGTACCACCAGATGATCGGCAACGCCTTTCTGGCACCTTCAGCACTTGCTGCAGCCGACTTCAAAAACAGAAATACCACGGCAGATATCCGCTTCATCTTTAAAAGCCATAACGATCTTGATGAGGAGATCAGCATCAGCGACAGGGAACTGCGCCGCGTTTATGAAGATAACAAACACCGCTTCAAACAAGAAGCATCACGCAATATTAAATATGTAAATCTTCCGGTGTTTGCCTCTGACGAAGACAGGGAAAATGCGTTCAATGAAATTATGGAACTCAAAGATGAGTTTGCACAGATCGATAATGTGCAGTCGTTTGTGAATGCCATGTCTGACCGCCGCTTTGATCCGACATTCCACGCACGTGGCACCCTCTCTCCGCAAATCGAGGATGAAATATTTGATATGCCCGTCGGAAGTGTCGTTGGACCATATATAGATGACAACGCCTACATCCTCGCGCGCCTCGCAGATACACAAATGCGTCCCGACTCAATGCGCGCCAGCCATATCCTTATCGCGTACCAGGGTTCTGCTGCCTCCAATCCGCAAACCGTTCGCGGTTATGAGGAAGCCGAACAAAAAGCCGACAGCATCCTGCGTGTCGTGCGCAACAACCCCGGCCGCTTTCCCGCTTTGGCAAATGAACTCTCTGATGACCCCAGCGCGGCAATGAACTTTGGCGACCTCGACTGGTTCCCGGATGGTGCCATGGTGCCAGCCTTTAATGAAGCCGTCGTAGAAGCACCAACAGGTTCATTCCTGACGGTGGAAACAGAATTTGGCTTCCACGTGATCCATGTTACAGGGAAAGCACCGATGACCAAAAAGGTGCAGGTGGCCAAACTGGTTCGAAACATCGAACCGGGCAGCCGAACCTATAGAAATGAATACGGACGCATTAACGCATTCGCAACCGAACTGCGGAACGGCGCCGATTTTGAAGCCGCCGCAGATGAAGCCGGACTGAATGTGCGAGAGGCAGACCGTATCGGTAAGATGGACCAGACACTGCCCGGCATTGAACTCGGACGCCAGATCATACAATGGGCCTTCGACGACGATACCCGAACCGGAAGCATCTCTCGCATTTTCGAACTCGAAAACAACTTCGTGGTGGCTACCGTCACAGGAAAAAGAGATGAAGGCATCCCCTCTCTTAACGAAATTCGTGAAGATATCAGGGATATCGCCATTCGCGAAAGAAAACAAGAGATGATCGCCGAAGAGATGCATGAGCTGCTGGCACAACACAACCTGGATGATATGGCCGAAAAACTGGGACTGGAAATTAATGAAGCCGAAAATATCAGCTTCAACAGCAGAAACCTTCCCGGAGTCGGACCCGAACCCAAAGTGATCGGAACCCTCTTCGCCGGCAGGGAAGAAACAACAAAAGGTCCGATTAAAGGAAATAACGGAGTCTTTATCGTAGAAATCCTGCATAAAGACGAAACCATCGTGCCCGACGACCTCACACAGGCAAAAACCCCGCTTAAAAATACTTTTAAAAACAGAGTGCCCTCACAAGCTTTCAATGCCATCAAAGACAACGCCCGCATCGAAGACAACAGGGCGTTGTTTTTCTAGGAAAAACCTGGCAAAATCTAAATACATCCCCCGTAAAAACCTTTGCGGGGGATTTGTTATTTTTTCCCTTCGTTGACGGTTGTGTTATATTTAGTTTGATTTTGGGTGCTGCCCGAATCTCTCCAATTGTCTGCCGCCTTTGGTGGATCTGCTGTTTAAATGAAAAATTAAAGATTAAAGATAATCTGTAATTCTGAGTTCTAAGTCCCCGCGAAAGGGCGGTTGCCACAATGCGGGAATGACATAAATGTTCGTTGTTTATTGTTCGTCGTTTGTTGTTTTTTGTTAAGTGTTTAGCGTTAAGCGTTTAGGGTTCACTGACTGGTCTGTTTATTTGCGTTTGTGCGTGGTTTTTGTTTGAGAAGCTTTTCCAAATGCCACGATCGAGACGCGCTTGGGGCGCGTCTTTACGAACCGCGACTTATCCTAAAACACAAACGCGCCACAGGGCGCGTTTATACATATCATTCTTTTCACGATTACAAAAGCGAAGGCCGTTTGATCAT
>SKSI01000166.1 GCA_007123065.1 Bacteroidales bacterium | reverse complement strand
CCAAGAATCTTACCTGACTTATCCGTACAGGTTTGTACTTCATCAAAAGCAACCGTTCCTACTACCAGTAAACTCATTCAATATTCATTTTGACTACAGTTTCTGCTACCCTTTGGCCCAGGTCATTTCCTTTTTTGATAAAACCGGGGTGAATTGGCTCATCGTAAGGGAAAAAATCATCGCCTCTGATGGCTGATGCCCCAAATGGTGTTGACCAGTCGGGCCCTCCCATCACAATCATCCCAAAAATAAGCATTGACTGAAGTATATTCATTTGTGTGATTTCTTCTCCGGATGATACCCCTCCCGCTGTAACAAAAGCAGCTCCAATTTTTCCCTTCAGCGGCTGGTCTTCAAATGGCCACGAAGAGATAAACGCGGAGATGGGTGGCGACACATTGGCATTATAAACCGGGCTGCCCACGATAATGGCATGTGCATCAAGTAAGTCCTGTGTGCTTGCATCTTCTGCTGATTTCAGCACCGCCTGGACCCCTTCAACGGAAAGGACACCATCCCTCACTGCATGCGCCATTGTTTCCGTATTACCTGTTTCGCTGTGATAAACAATCAATACTTTTGGAGCGCTTGCCAGTAAAAAGTTTGACAAAAGGAGTAAAACGACAGTAAGGCAGATTCGATTCATTTGATGGATTTATTGGTTTATACTGAAGTCTGAAGGCCGGGTCATTCAACCGTAACCGATTTTGCAAGATTCCTGGGCTGATCAACGTTGCACCCGCGCAGAACAGCAATGTGATATGACAGAAGCTGTAAAGGAATGGTTGCCAGCAAAGGAACCAGTGCTTCATCTGTATCCGGTATTGCGATTACGTGATCTGCCATATCCCTCACAATTTTGTCTCCTTCGGTAACGATGGCTATAATCACACCTTTTCGTGCCTTTACTTCCTGGATATTGCTGATCACCTTATCATAGTTTCCTTTTTTTGTAGCGATTACTACAACGGGCATTTCTTCATCGATCAACGCTATCGGGCCATGCTTCATCTCGGCAGCAGGATAGCCTTCTGCATGTATGTATGATATTTCTTTAAGCTTTAAGGCACCTTCCAGGGCTACGGGGAAATTATAGCCGCGGCCGAGGTACAGGAAGTTGCGCACATTTTGAAATTTTTTGGATATTTCGATGATCTCATCGTTGACCTTCAAAGCCTTCATCACCTTTTCCGGAATAACTTCCATTTCTGCGAGCATCTGATAAAAGCGTGACTTTGGGATGCTGCCACGTTTTTGGGCGATGGAAAGCGCCATAAGTGTCAGGATAGTTACCTGTGCTGTAAATGCCTTTGTGGAGGCAACACCAATCTCCGGTCCGGCGTGGGTGTACGAACCGGCGTGCGTTTCGCGGGCAATGGAGGAGCCGACAACATTACAGATTCCAATGATGGTCGCACCCTTTGACTTTGCAAGTTCAACCGCAGCCAGCGTGTCGGCGGTTTCACCGGACTGGCTGATAGCGATCACCACATCATCCTCATTAATAATAGGGTTTCGATACCTGAACTCTGAAGCATACTCCACTTCAACGGGAATGCGGGCGAGATCTTCAAACAGATACTCCCCGACCAGTCCTGCATGCCATGACGTACCGCAGGCAATAATGATCATCCGCTTACAGTTCACCATCTTTTGCTCATAGTCGATAATGCCTCCGAGCGAAATGACGCCTTGTTTTACATTAAGCCGGCCCCGCATGCTATCTTTAATGCTGCGTGGCTGTTCATAGATCTCTTTAAGCATAAAGTGCGGAAAGCCACCTTTTTCTATCGAAGAAAGCTGCATCTCCAGGTGATGGATGTATGGTGTTTTTTGTTGGTTCTTGATCGTTTTCAAGCTGATTTGACCAGTTCTTGGCACGATGGCCATCTCTTCATCTTCGAGATAAACAACATCTTTGGTGTATTCAACAATAGGAGATGCATCAGAGGCGATAAAATACTCATCCTTACCAATGCCAATCACAAGCGGACTTCCCTTTTTCGCAACAATCAACTGATCCGGGTCTTCTTTTGAGATGACAACAATGGCATAAGCTCCCACAACCTGATTCAGGGCAATCCGGACAGCTTCTTCAAGAGAAACAGTCTCATTCAGCCTGATATCCTCGATGAGGTGGATCAGCACTTCGGTATCGGTATCACTTCTGAAAACGTACCCGCGGTTGCTAAGCTCAAGTTTTAATGATCCATAATTCTCTATGATACCATTATGGATGATAGCCATATTTTGTGATGGACTATAATGCGGGTGTGCGTTTTCATCATTTGGTTCGCCATGGGTGGCCCATCGCGTATGCGCGATTCCACTTGTCCCCGTTTTGTTTTTTCCATGAACAAGCTTGTCAAGGTCAGAAACTTTCCCGTGTGTTTTATAGAGGTTTAGTCCCCCATCAAGCAATGCCACACCGGCACTGTCATAACCACGATATTCAAGCCTGTAGAGCCCTTTGACCAATATAGGATAGGCTTCCTGAGGTCCAATATAGCCGACAATTCCACACATTAGCAATATTTTAGTTACTCAAAAACAGAATAATAAAGGATTAATTGCATTGGGTCTTCACTCCTTCCCGGACCGTGTAAAACGACCCGGCCGGGTCTTTCGTGTGCACGGGACGGCATCATTGCCAGGCCAAGATTTGGGTGTGTGCCATCAATTAACTGCTGAAAGTATTGAGTGATGTTAAAGACATAGCTGTTATTTGATTCATCATAAAGGCCGCCAAAATAATCAACACCCAAAGCATAATCGGCAACAAAGGTCAAGCCTCCTTCCTCCCTGTGCCGCAACAACAAAAGCTGTGGTGGGACAGGAAACAGGCGGCTAACAAAATCCTCCTGAACCGGAACCACAAGTTCTGCCTTGTTGATAATCCAGGGTTTCTCCAATAAATCATCCAGAAAGGGAAAATGGATATCGGTACGAACCTGACCCAAAGCCTGCAGAAAAAGCAGGGAGTCACCCAGGGCTAAGTCCTGGTCTATGATCTGGTTGCGCAGGACCTCATTGGCAGTTTCATAACCAAAATGCTCAATTTGAGAAAAGTGTTTTGCAAACTCGTTAATCGGGAAGCGTAGCAACAGTGTATCATCATCGTTGTGATAAAACAGTTCTACAGAAGTAAGGGGGTGTAACATGTCAATCAGAACCATGGATCCTTTACCCTTAAATTCACCTCCATCACCTGGGCCATCCGGCAAATGTTCGTCAACGGTGAGGTAAAGCCCCTTGAACTCCTCAAGAAAGTTGGGCACATTATCAAAGGTGGGTGTGCCGCTGGCATCTATAAACTTCTGGCCAAATGCTTCTGAGAGGGGAATGCGGATTTGTGGCGTCCGCATCACAGACTCTATCATAACACTATCAGTTGGTGCGGGATTAAGCTTAAACCCGTCGGGGTTTTTGGTAATGAGTTCGGGGATATATGGGAGCGAAGAATTTGAAAACAAGGTATCCTGTTCCGGAAAATTCTCGCTAAGCTCGTAAACCCGAACTGTTTGCGGTGTACCCAGCATACCATAATGGCTACCCTGATATGTAAGGACAAGATTAACGGAATCAAGCTGCGGATTGGCGCCCAATGATATTTCATTCCCCTCCATTCGGATTTCCGAATATATGCTGGCTCTCGTTTTTCCAAACACAGGGTCATCAATCACTCCCAACACCTTCATCCTTGAAATGCTGGTAGCGACACTATCATCAGGCAATGCAAATGCCTGCAGCGTAATTGTATCTGTTGCGTGCAACGTTGCGGGAGACTCAATCAGGTCAAGGCCGATCTGATCGGCATCTGAGCAGGAAAAAATCAATAGTATTACGGAAAAAAGCAACACCGTCTTTTTCAAAAGGCCGAAAAAAACCCCGCGTAAACGGGGGTTGTGATTTGTTTTCAAGGGTCAGGCTATTTTATGAACAATTGGTATCATCGCGGATATTCAGAACGCAAAGGTATAAATTTTATTATTGTTCCAAAACCGTTTCTGTTACCATCACTTCATCATAAAAATCGTTGTAAGCGTCTATGTAGGTATCCCTGTCGTGATACTCAAGCAGTGGTTTCTCCTGATCACGGGCATACTTTTCAAGCTCCGGATGAATCTTTTCAGACCCGAAGATCACTCCATCTGCATAATCAATAGCTATCTTGCTGATATTTAAATATGTTGGGGCAGAGTAAAGTTCAAGTCTGGCAGCGTCGACCCCTTTTGTTTTCATCTTACGGGGCATATTCTGATTCAGCATTTCAGGAAATTCGTCATCATAGATAGAATATATCACTTTTGCATCGGAGAACATGGGGTTGTCTTTAAGCACCTCTTTGAGATAAAAAGGCATCAGGCTGGTGAACCAGCCATTGCAATGCACCAGATCGGGCGCCCAGCCCAGTTTTTTTACCGTTTCAACAACACCGCGGGTAAAAAAGATCGCCCGTTCATCATTGTCTTCAAAATACTTTCCGTTTTTATCCGTCAATGTGAATTTGCGCTGAAAGAAATCTTCGTTGTCAATAAAATAGATCTGCATCCGGGCTGATTGAATGGATGCCACCTTAATGATTAGCGGGTGGTCCGTATTATCAATGACGAGATTCATTCCGGACAAACGGATCACTTCATGCAGCTGATTGCGTCGTTCGTTAATACACCCATAGCGGGGCATAAACGTTCTGATCTCTTTTTTTTTCTCTTGTATCCCCTGTGGCAGGTACCGACCTATATGCCCCATGTGGGTTTCTTTCAGGTAAGGTGTTATTTCCTGCTGAACGAACAATACTTTGGGCTTTTCCATAAAACTTTAGAACTTAATTGCTGTGACAGAAAAAATAATATGCAAATTTACATATTTTTTTGCTATTATTCAAATAAAGATTATAGCTTTGCGGATTTGTTTTTCCCAATAAGTACCTGAAACCATTGATTTTACAATACAACCAGGCCATAACCTCCCAATATATCAATGAAACGATTTCAAACCAGGGCGTTAATAAGCGAGTGGGTAAGGCACCAGAAAGCCACCGGCAAAATGATTGGTTTTGTGCCAACCATGGGGGCGTTGCACGAAGGCCATATATCACTTGTGGAGCAGGCAAAACAGGAAAACAACCTGGTGGTGTGCAGCATATTTGTCAATCCCATCCAGTTTAACAAGCCGGAAGATCTGAAAAAATACCCCCGCACACTTGACGCAGATCTTGAGAAACTCGGGAAAGCGGGCTGTGACGCTGTGTTTTTTCCGACTGAAAAAGAGATGTATCCGGAGCCGGAAACAACAGTTTACGATTTCGGAATGCTTGATAAAGTGATGGAAGGTCGTTATCGTGAGGGACATTTCAACGGAGTGGCTGTTGTCGTAAAAAAACTCTTTGATACGATTCAGCCCCACCGGGCTTATTTTGGCGAAAAAGACTTTCAGCAGTTACAGATCATCAAAGCCATGGTAAGAATCGAATCGATGGATGTAGAGATCATATCATGTCCAACGGTCAGAGAATCTGACGGACTTGCAATGAGCAGCCGAAACATCAGGTTAACCGAGGATCAACGTCGCGATGCAGCATTGATACACACTGCATTAAAAATGGGCAAGGAACGCTTTCAGACCCATAATATCAACGATATCAGACAATTTGTTATTAATTATGTAAACGCTTCTCCACATCTTGAAGTGGAATATTTTGAGATTGTACGGGCCGACACCCTGATGCCGGTGGCGCCAGAGGGGGATAAGGATGAAAAGGTTGTAGGTTGTATTGCAGTGTATGCGGGTAAAGTTCGGTTAATTGACAATATGGCTTTTAATTCGTAATTTTGTACCTGAAAAATACAGCATTATGCTAATAGAAGTATTGAAGTCAAAAATTCACAGGGTAGTGGTTACCGCTGCCGAACTGCACTATATAGGGAGCATCACCATTGACGAAGATCTGATGGATGCATCAGGGATTATTGAGAACGAAAAAGTGCAGGTCGTGAATATTAATAATGGCGAACGCCTGGAAACTTATGTGATCAAAGGGGTAAGAGAAAGCGGAGAGGTTTGTCTGAACGGTCCTGCCGCCAGGAAAGTCCAGCCCGGAGATACCATTATAATCATTGCCTACGCACTTATGGATGCAGAAAAAGCAAAAACATTCGTTCCCACCATCATCTTTCCCGGCGAAGGAAACAAAATTTAAAGCACCGGTTTGAGAACAAAAATCAGAAGGTATGTCAGAGTCTTGCTGTTCCTTTTACTGGGACTGCTTTTGCTCTATCTTATCACACGCGGACAGAATGTGGAGCTGATCATTCAGGAACTCCGGCAGGCTAATTACCTCTGGGTGTTCCTTGCAATGATCTGTGCCATCGTCAGCCATTTCCTGCGCGCCGTCAGGTGGAACAGACTCATCCGCACCATGGGATACAAGACCAAGCCATTTCAAACTTTTTACGCAGTAATGACCGGCTATCTGGCCAACCTCGCCATTCCGAGAATGGGAGAAATCACCCGCTGTGTTACACTGAGCAAAGCCTCCAAAACGCCATTCAATGCACTTGCCGGAACCGTTGTTGCAGAAAGGGTGTTTGACTTTTTCACCATGATGGCCATCGTCGTGTTTACTATCGTCTTTCAGTTCAATTTTTTGCGCAGTTTTATCAGACAAACATTTGTGGATCCGGTCATCCAAAAAAGCGCGGACAACTGGTCGCTTCTTGCTATTGTTACCGCTATTGCTATTTTACTTTTTGCCGGCTTAATCGTTTTCGTAAGGCACAAACGCAGAAATAGTAAAAACGCTCTTTTTTTTCTTAAGATTCAGAGGCATCTCAAAGGTTTTATCAACGGCATAAAAACCATTAAGAGAATGAAAGGCAAAGGATGGTTTGTTTTTCACACCATTCTGATATGGGGTCTGTATTACATGACTGTTTACCTATGCTTTTATGCCATTCCGGCAACTTCACATTTGTCTCCTGTTGCAGGTCTGACGCTGCTCGCTGTAGGAAGTCTGGGTATCCTCGCTCCGGTTCCGGGAGGAATAGGCACATACCACTTTCTTACCATCATAACCTTACGTGAATTGTACCATATTGCGGGCGAGCCTGCCACTTCCTATGCATACATTACACACGCCACACAAATCGTTGTCAACATCGTTGCAGGCACGATTTCATGGATCATCCTATCTTTACAACAAAAAACAAAGCAACATGTACAACAAACACCAACATCTGACACAAAAAATCCTGCAAACGGATCAACGGGTTAGATTGCAACAGATGATTCATTACTGGCGCTTTAAAGGCCAGAGCATTGCATTTACAAACGGTTGCTTTGATATTTTTCACGCCGGGCACGCCGATTACCTGGCACGGGCGGCCGATCTGGCCACAGTTCTGATCGTTGGACTCAACACCGACAAATCGGTTCAACGTCTGAAAGGCAGTGAACGTCCTGTCCACAATCAACATGGCAGGGGAATTGTTTTGGCATCTCTTTCTTTTGTTGATGCTGTTGTATTGTTTGATGAAGATACACCGGAGCAGATCATAAAACTGATTCAACCCGACGTTCTGGTAAAAGGGAGTGATTACAAACCTGAAGAGATAGCCGGTGCTGATATAGTAAAGAAGAACGATGGCAAGGTATACACGCTTCCACTTCTGGAGGGTTACGCGACATCAGACATCATAGAAAAAGTAAAAACTTTTAAGTAAGCTTTTGATCAAAAGGCTTTTATGAAAAAATAACGTTTTGGGGGCAGATTTCTCTGTAATTTCGCATGAAATTGGCCGGACAGCCTAAAACTGAACCTCTTTTTATTATGACAGAAAAACACAAAAGGAATCTTCCCCTTATATATTTGCCGATGGTCTTTGCTTTCGTGCTTATTGCCGGATTTATTCTGGGTTTGAACCTGCGCACCCCCGGGGGTTCATCACAGGAGAGTCGTTTTTTTTCAATAGGACTTGACCGTTCCGACAAAGTAAATGATGTGATTAACTTCATTTATGATGCTTACGTTGACAGTGTCAACAGGGAACAGCTCACGGAGGATGCCATACACAGCTTACTGAAAAACCTTGACCCCCACTCTTCATATATCCCTGCATCCCGGTTCAGGGGGCTCAACGATCCATTGATGGGCAGTTTTGAGGGGATTGGAATTGAGTTTAATATGATCAAGGACACCGTAGTGGTAATCAACCCGATACCGGGAGGTCCCAGCGAGCGTGCCGGACTGATGCCGGGCGATCGCATTGTAATGGTTGAAGACACGCTGATTGCCGGAGTCAATAAATCAACAGATGAGGTGGTAAGCAAGCTGCTTGGGAAAAAGGGCACGCAAGTCAATATTTCGGTATTCAGGATAGGTGTTCCTGACCTGATCAGCTTTTCACTGGTCAGAGACAAAATACCCTCCTACAGTCTTGACATCGCCTATATGGTAAGTGAAGAAACCGGGTACCTCAGGTTCAACAAATTTTCGGCGACCACCTATGAAGAGTTTGCTGCCGGGGTTGAAGAATTACTGAACCAGGGCATGCAGCGTATGATGCTTGACCTGCGCGGCAATACAGGCGGATTCCTGGACGCGGCCATCCTGATGGCAGATGAGCTTCTTGAAAGGGGGCAGGTGATTGTGTATACCGATGGCAGAAAACGTCCGCGCACGCACGCCAGGGCACGCAAAACCGGAATGTTTGAAACGCAGCCTCTGGTGGTGTTGATTGATGAGTGGTCTGCATCAGCAAGTGAGATTATTGCCGGAGCCGTTCAGGACAATGACCGTGGTCTCGTGGTGGGCCGCAGGTCATTCGGAAAGGGTCTGGTCCAGGAGCAGGTTCAACTTGGCGACGGCTCTGCGCTTCGTCTGACAGTTTCAAGATATTATACACCCACGGGAAGGAGCATTCAAAACCCTTATGATGATGGGGATGAAGCTTATTTTAATGATTTTCTTCAGCGGTATCAAAGTGGTGAGATGATGAGCCGTGACAGCATCCACTTTGACGACTCACTCCGTTTTGAAACACCTGCGGGCAGGGTTGTATACGGAGGAGGAGGCATTATGCCTGATGTTTTTGTGCCTCTGGCTGCAGGTGATGATATCTCCTTTTTTAACAGGGTCTCCAACAGGGGTCATATTTATACATATGCTTTTGATTATGCAGACAGAAATCGCAACAAACTGGAGTCATTT
>SKSI01000037.1 GCA_007123065.1 Bacteroidales bacterium | reverse complement strand
TGCTAAAATTATTTTGGTTTTCATTACTATTTGTTTTTTGAAGTTATTATTTATGTTTATTGTTTTTCTTTTATATCACTAACATTATAAACACAACCGCATTCATTTGTTTAATATTTTTTAAAAATAATTAAACATTTTTGTTGATTTATTCAAAAGCAGACAAGCAGATAATAGCACTGATCAATATGTGAAGAATCAGGCTGAAATTCCGGTTCTTTCCGGAAATCAGAAAACAAGAGCGGATGCGGACCTCTCCCCTGCGACCCGATGCATC
Organism: Bacteroidales bacterium; assembly: GCA_007123065.1. Lineage (GTDB taxonomy): Bacteria > Bacteroidota > Bacteroidia > Bacteroidales > UBA7960 > PUPG01. The sequence goes on along the minus strand of SKSI01000037.1, from coordinate 8,990 downwards.
ACGATGTTGTTGTAAAGACCATGTTCATAATTGTGTTATTTTTGTCTTTTCGTTCCCAATAGCGGAAATGTCAATAATCAGAATGTCGGGATCAAATGCTGTATCTTAATCAACGCAAATGATAAGGCTCGAAAATATTTCATTGACCATTGACGGTCGCCGTCTGTTTGACCAATTATCCGTGGAGGTACCTGCCGGTGGGCGGCTGCTCATCAGCGGCGAATCAGGCAGCGGCAAAACAACCCTGCTGCGGATGCTGCTGGGCTTTATACTGCCGGATCAGGGGAAAGTGGTTATTGACGGTGAAGTGCTCCGACTCGACAATGTTTGGCAACTGAGGCAAAAAATGGCATATGTAAGTCAGGAGATGCAGATTGGCCGCGGACGGGTGGAAGGATTTATTAAAGAGGTTTTTCGTTTTAAAAACAATCGCATCATTAATTATGAAAGAGAGAAAGTGCTCGCACTTCTTGAAGATTTTCAGCTGGGACAGAACACCCTTGAGAAAGACATGGAGGAGCTTTCAGGTGGCGAACTGCAACGGGTTGCCATCATCGTAACATTGTTGCTGAACCGGCAAATATACCTGCTCGATGAGGTGACATCAGCACTGGATCAGTCACTTAAAGAAATGATTGTTAATTACTTCGCCAATATGAAAGACAAAACGCTGATCATCTCATCACACGACAAGATCTGGCAAGAGCAAAGATTCCCAACCATCAATATCGGAAAAAATGGAAGCAGCTCCTGACATCAGTATAATACGACTGCTGGCCGCTTTTGGCCTGTTGGCAGTACCGCTGGCACTCTCGGTGTTTGTCAGACTGGGCATTGTCAGGCAGCTTTTTATCTCCGCCGGCAGGATGACAGGACAGCTTTTCCTTATGGCTATTCTGCTGATATATCTTTTTCGCTGGGATAATCCGTGGTTGAATATCGCCTGGGTCATCGTGATGATGCTTTTTGCCTGTTTTTCAGCCATGGCAAACAGCAAACTGTCGTTCAGGCACTTCTTCACGCCTGTTTTCCTGGCCTACTTTGCGGGCGCCGGACTGGTACTGCTGTTTTTCAACAAAGTAATTGTAAACTACGAGAACATATTCACAGCACGGTTGATGGTTGTGGTAGGCGGTATGCTGTTGGGTAACTCTCTGAACAGCACCATTATTGGCATCTCTAACTATTATGAAGCCATCCGCAAGGACAACAAGCGCTACCTGTACCTTTTATCGCTTGGTGCCAGCCAGCAGGAGGCGCTCCTCCCCTTCTTTCGTGATGCCATGCTGGCAGCGATGCGCCCCTTTATGGCGAACATGGCTACCATGGGCATCGTGTCATTACCAGGCATGATGACCGGTCAGATCTTGGGCGGTGCCAATCCCGAAACAGCAATCAAATACCAGATCGCCATCGTGCTTGCGATCTTTACCGCTCTAACCATTAGTGTAGCCCTTTCACTAATATGGACTTCAAGCAGGGCTTTCGATGAATATGGTATTTTGAAAGCTGACCTTTTCAGGAAATAAATGATGACACAGGTTTTCCCGACGAGCACAATAATTATTAATCATCTTGTATTGGACATATAAATTGGTTGCTTTACTTAAATTTGCTGATAAGGTTAATCCTGATTCCAACCTTTTTAAAGTTTTGCACGTCATAAAAAAAAGGACTAAATTGTTTTCTCATTATTAAGCTTTAGAAACCAAAAGAAAATTTCGCATGATTGTTCGAAAGAGTATCGTTTTATTCGCAGGCATACTGCTTATATTCATAACAGCATGTGAAAAGCTGATGGATACCTCACCTGAAAAGCTTCCGGCCAAACTGGAGTTTGAGTTTGCAATCGATGCATTTGAATCTGAAGAAGCGGATGACAATACTGGTTCACAAGTCGTAAAAAACCAATCAAAGTTTACTATTGATAATGGTTTCCTCGCTATTGAAAACATTGAATTTGATGGCAGAAGAAAACATGGTGCAACAAATGTTTATTTTATGTCTGACTTTCCGGAAACGATAAATTTGAACCTCACCGGGGAATTACTTCAAACAGACATTGCTTTTGACATTCCACAGGGTCAGTATACAATGGTAGAACTTACTTTTCATTTGGGTGATGACCATTATCCGTCATTGGTCATGGAGGGAAGCTTTCAACGTGGCAACCATGAACCCATTGCGGTTCGCTTCGAATATGCTTACCGTGAACAAATCAGGGTAAAGGCTAAAAATTATGGCGGGCAACAGGAGGTTGTGTTTAAAAAGGATGAAGTTTCGGTGGCCGAAGTCTGCATTGATACACAATCGCTCGTTCGTCTGATAAACTTTGGCATGCTCATGAATGCAGAAGTAGTGATTATCGATGGCAGGGAGGTATTGCTGATCAATGCAGACACGAATCCCGGGCTATACAATAGCATCTCTGCAAGGTTAAACCAGGCACTTAGATTGCTAATCAAATAGCACATGCAGAAAGAGCTATACGAAGAAAAAGAAATAGTTATTGGGTGCATCCGTAACGACAGGCACATGCAAGAGGTTTTATACCGAAAGCATGCCCGTAAAATGTACGGCATTTGCCTGGGTTATGCAGGCAGCAGACGCGACCTGGCTCAGGATATGCTGCAGGAGGCATTTGTAAAAGTATTTCGCAACATAAAACAATACAATAACAAGGGATCGCTGGAGGGATGGATACGCAGAATCGTAACAAACACGGCCATTGACATCCTGAGAAGTCAAACCCGTTATTTGGAAATGATAAGTGGAGAAGTATCTGATAAACAGGCTGTAAATGACAGCGATGCATTGTCCGATCTGGCTGCCAAAGACATATTGGATACCGTTGCCCGCTTACCCAAAGGTGCAAGAATAATATTCAACCTCTATGCCCTGGAAGGCTACAGCCATCAGGAGATCGCAGAACGGTTGGAAATCAGCTCCGGTACATCCAAGTCACAATACAGCAGGGCGCGACACCTGTTGCAGCAATGGCTTCAACCATCAGACAGCTAAGTTATGGAATTTGAAAAGTGGTATAAGAAAACAATTGAGTCAAACACAGAACACCCGCCCGGAAAAGTGTGGGAAGAGGTGCAAAACACCCTCGACATCGACCAGGTCTGGGATAAGGTGAATATTGAATTAAAGCCGGCAACATCGCGCGATAAAACAATCTTCATAGCAATGGCCGCATCGTTCTTGCTGCTGATTGCATTATTGGGGACGATTTGGTTTCAGACCAATCTGTTTCGGACACCCCAAACAGCCGATGCATTATTTCTCCCAGAGGCTCCGTCTTTTCAACAACTGACAGCGATCACAGGGAAGCAAACGGCATTAAGTGTCAATAACCAGGCCTCCACCATCCTGATCCAACACGTCAGCCGACCTTCTTTTTTAAAGAACCCGGATGACATCCATTTTTCCCGTGATGAAGCTGTTGCCAATATTATCGAAACAAGAAACCTATATCCTTTACCCGGCTATATTCAAGGTTCCTCTCCATCGGATTACGCGGTTTCCCTGATCAGTCAATCAGCAAAAACGATCTTTGACAGGTCAGCCATGACCTATGCCGATGATATCGTCGATCCGATTAAAAATGACCTGACAATTCATCGTCATGGCAGGTATTTCGGACTTTCGCTGCAATATGCCAATACCTGGCTGAGAAACGAAAAAACTGCGGTCGGCCTCCAAAATACCTCTTTGGTTGACACAAGGCCCTCGTTTGGCAAGTCTTTTGGACTATATTTTGGTCAGAAAGTATCGGAAAACCTTGATCTCAAACTAGCCTTTGACTTGATATCCGAGAAAAGTCAGACTTATAACGAGTATGTGCATGGGCAATTTGTGTCAACGGGTATTGACATGAATTATACAAAACTGGCATTCACAGCAGCCTATCGTTTTTCGACCGGCAGTCCCCACAGGGCCGTTGGCGGAGTGTATGCAGCCTATCTGACTGATGCTTCTAATTATATTGGTGAAACAGGTGAAAGTGTTTTGCATGATTACAATAAAGCTGATTACGGTTTGATAGCCGGTTATGAATATATGTATTCGCTGGATCGAAATCTACAATTAGGAACAGGCGTGTATGCCAATTACGGTCTCAGCAACGTGTTTTCCGGAAATGAACAACTGCCGGCTTTTCTTAACAGAACAAATTTGCTGTCATTGCATCTTGGCGTTTCGGTCGGATACATATTCCGGTAATGTCCTGTCAATGCTACTGTGTCATTTAAGTCGCAGAGGTTTTATTTTGTATTTCCTGTTAACCATTCCAACCATCCGGATCATCCACACGTCTTGTAAGAAAGGAGACGAGCTCCTGTTGTTTTTTTAACTAAATCATTTGAAATATGTTACGAACAATCAAGATCATTATTGTTTTTTTGATTCCGGTGCTTTTTTTTGCAGCCTGCGACACTGAAAAGGAAAACGAAGCCATTGATTCCGGTCAGTTAAATTTATATCTCACTGATGCTCCAATCGATACCGATGGCATTACCGGTGTATTTATTACCTTTTCGGAAATTCATTACCACATACAAGGTAATGATTGGATGGTATTTGACGACTTTGAAGAGCCGGTTACTGTAAACCTGATGGACTATACCCACGGCGAATCAACCTTATTGGGTTATTTCGACATGCCGCCCGGCACATATACCCAGATACGATTTATGCTGGAAGCCCCGGAGCATGGACAAGGTCCACCTGTAAATCCCGGATGTTATCTGGAGTTTGAAGACGGGAACACTGAACCTTTATTTGTCCCCAGTGGCTCGCAATCAGGGTTTAAAGCCACCGGCAAATTCACAGTACCTGTAAATGGAACGGTAGATGTAACAGCCGATTTTGACCTGAGGAAGTCTATTGTAGTAACCGGTGGTAATTCCAACCGTTACCTGTTAAAACCAACCATCAGACTGATCGTCAACGACCAGGCCGGAAAAATTGTTGGTGAAGTGTTAAATATACCTGAAGACCAAAGTGTTGTTGTGTATGCATACGAAGCAGGTACATACACAGATGAAGAAGCTGATGATCCTGCAGAAGAAGAAGTTCGCTTCCCGAATGCCATCAACAGCGACATGGTGTGTGAAAATAACAACTATCACATCGATTACCTTGCTGAAGGGTTGTATGATCTGATTGTAACCCTTACTTTTGACGGAGCGTTTGTTGAGGTAGCGGGTATTATTGAAGATGTAGAAGTACTTGCCGGCGAAACAACCCATTATCACATCGATCTCTCTGATTTGTAATTGTAACGCTTTGCCGGCTGCAACAAGCAAGGCATTAATTATTTTTTTTGTAAAGATTATTGCCCTGGCTTATTTCAGCAATTTCTTTGCTAACCGGTTTTTTAATTCATCAAAAATACTTGCCTGTCCTGCCCCCGATTCCAACACATGGTTTCGGGGTCAGGACTTTGTGTATTGTGTCATGACACACATGATGTTGCTACGCGCGATGCAGAGGGTATTGAAAAAAAAACATATGCCATCCCCTTATCGCTGATTTGCACAGAGGCAACCGTTAACGTAACACTCCACTATGAAACGGTGCCGGAGAACTGGCTGCACCAAATGTTTGCGTATGCCGGTGAGGACCATGAGATTGATCGCTTCAGGCAGATGTATGAGGCAGCTGACAACACGCCTGTTGAAATTGCATCTGATACAAAAACAATTGTAACCACTTCGATGCCCGAATTGCCGGATCCGCGATACAACGTTTATCCCAACCCATCAGATGGGCAGATAAGTATAGATGGAGCGGATCGCGACACAAGATTTGCAATTTATACGTTCGATGGCCGGCAAGTCAAAAATGGCGTCCTGACGTCTTTCCATAACCAATTACATTTGAATAAAAACCTGGCGAATATTTACTGGTTATACATGATCCAAACAAAACCCTCACTACCACGCTGATTATTCATAACCATTAAGCATTGTTTGGATAGCCTTACATAATTTTACTTTTCTCTTACATGCGCCACATTTATACTGTGTATGGGTCTCATGAGAATAATGTAACAAATTTTCCAAAAAGTGTAATACAAGTTCTGATAATTATATAAACCTTTACCAAATAATATATGTATCATAAATAAATAAATAAAATGAAAACTTTTAAAATATCGGGTATCAAAAACATGATTTTTGGCATATCCATAGTCATGATGATGGTTTCATTAGGTGCATGTTCCAAAAAAGTCGTATTCCTCCCTTCCTCAGTTGTTCCTGCAGCAGAGGGCCATGTGAAGGTAAAGAAAGACGGCAATGATAATTATGCCATCTCTTTAAAGGTCTCAAATCTGGCAGAGGTTGACAAGATGCAGCCGCCAAAAAAGACGTATGTGGTATGGATGGAGACTGATAGAGGCCTTACAAGAAATCTTGGACAAGTTATCAGCTCCAAAAATCTAAACGCAAATTTTGATACTGTGTCCTCGCACAAGCCGGTAATGATATTTCTTACTGCAGAGGACAATGAAAACGTACAGCATCCTGGCGATGTGGTACTTTCGACAGCAAAGTTCCGGGATTAATATAATCCAGCTATTGCAATCAAAGACCGTTAATGGCAATTTATTTTCTATGCTGTGAAAGAAAGTTGGATTTATAATTTATATGAAATGCCGAACTTTCCGCCGGAAAATGCATTGCCGCCACCAAATTCAAGGTTAACTCCAAATCTATCGGAAAAATAGTAACGTCCGCCAATCTGTCCGCTAACACCCAAACCAGAGGAACGGGATCCTTCGTACTGATCTGGCGAACTCCAAATATAAAAGCCGATATTTATACCGGCATAAAAATCCCATTGTGACGGAATATTAAGTATCCTGTTCAGGTGATAATTGGCGTTTCCCGCAATACCAATAATTGAATGGTTATACTTTGATCCCGCCCAGTTGTGGCGATATGAGCGAAAACTTACCTCGGGACCCAGGGTGATGTCAGGATGAACACCGAAATCAAGCCCCACGTAAACCGGCACGCCCCATGATGAAAACCCTACCCCTGCATTAAGCTGAGACTGCCCAACGGCAATAGGAGCTTGTGCAAACATGGCTGTTGAAGCCAATAATACGATAATAAATGTGATTGTTTTTCTCATCTTGATTTTTTTTTTAAATGAATAATCCCCATAAAAAAATTACCTTTCTCAAGGTTTCAGTAGTTTTATTTTGTGCGAATAAATCAGGCCAAAAGTGAACTTTACATATAAAAGTGTTTTTTCGGAGCAATACAATAATCACAAAAATGCGCCGGTAGTTGCACCAGCCAGAATGCATAACAATATATTGCCCGTTAATATCGAACCTTTTCTGCACATATATAGAGCAAAGGTGACTTTTTAATAAGTGGAAAGTATTACACAATTATAAAAATATCTTGTAATATTCACACATCTGCAATGGTTTTTGTCCTGCTGGCAATAAAATAAATACGTGTCAGGCTTATTCGCTGGCATATATTGACTTTAACAGGTAATGAGCTGTTAAGTTATTCGTTATTTTGGTTTTTTGGGGATGGAGGTGATTGTAGACCAAGGGGTACTAAAAGATAATTTAAATTCTTGATTTGCAATTCGCGAATCGGGAATCGCAGAACGAAACAGAAAACTTTCGTTACTATTGATTAATGTATTAGAATGCCGGGACACAAATAAGGTACACGAAAAAAACAAAAAATCTAAGCTTTAAATGTTGATTATAAGCTTTTTACAAAGATATTAATAATTTCTTCGCGAACTTTCCGGCGGAAAGTTTTGAGCGGGGTTTTGGGAGGGGTTGAAAATAGGGTTAATATTTTCATAATCAAAGTACTACAGCAATTAAAGAAGCCTGATATTAGTTTTCGTTTGCTTCTTTCAGCGCAATTTGTTCTAATTCGTCCGAAATTCGGAAATTAGTTTCCCTGATTTTAAGGAGAACCGGTTTGATTGATGGAATTATTCCGGAATGCTTTGCCTTAATAAGTACTCCAATTGTTCCAGTTACTTGAACCCTTAATCGCTCAGCAATTTTCCTGGCTTTCCAGTCGTCAAGAATTACAATAGCATCATCAGTATACAGTGCCAAAGCAATTGCACTTGCTTCTCCTTTGGCAAGCTGCATTTCGATCAACTACTGCCTGTAAGGATCAATTACTTGCCGAACTTCAATCCAGAAAGGCAACTCTGCACCGTATTCCAGGAAAACATCATGCGTTATGGTCACTCTCTTATAAACTTTATGCAGTAAATCAAGCTCCCCAATCTTGGCAAGAACTATTAAACAGCTTGTATCCGCAATGATAACCTTAGGCATTTTTTACGTCTCTTGTAAGGTCAGAAGGTGGGTAATTAAATATAGAGACGTCATACTTTCCAAGAAGCTCAGCAAATGTTTTTTTAGTAAGCCCTGCGAGTTCTGCCGCTTGACCCAAAGAAAGTTTTCCTTTTTCGTAAAGACTGGAAGCAACTATCATTGCTATATCCTTATCGTCAAGCTCAACTGTATCAGGTATTTTTAAACTTACTGTTTTCATACCAACAAATTTAAACAAATTTCTGGTTTTTTTTACTCAGCAAATCTTTTTCTTTTTGCGTAATGGCAGCCTGTAAAACCTACCAGGTAAAGCAAGTCAGAAATATAATTCCTCCAGCATATGCTTCCAAACCATAAACCCCTTGCGCTCGTCGGTGTAATATATTTTGTTTTTTCTTGGTTTATGAACATATGTTCTTTATCTTTGTAGCGAACTATTGATCATAAAGCGCATGTCACCACGAAGAAAAATACTGAGAAAGGTATCCGCCCCTCCGCCAATCAAAGGTTTCAAGCCATTTGGAGGAGATAAACCGGGCTCAGATCATTCAGAAAGCATTGTATTGAGCTTTGAAGAATACGAAGCCATGCGTCTGTGCGACCACGAAATGCTTAACCATCATAGCGCATCGGTTGCCATGGGTGTATC
>SKSI01000205.1 GCA_007123065.1 Bacteroidales bacterium | reverse complement strand
TAATTGCTGATCAGGTAATCGGTTAGTTCAAGCCAATCGCTTACCTCCGGAACACGCCATCCTTCCGGACAGACATTCCTGCCTCCGTTACTAACCGGGCTCACAGCATGAAAGTTATACAAAGCCCCATAGATGTCCTTATTTGCGATGTCGTTGTTGTACCAGGCATAGGCTCCGTTTGTGTTGTTTTCCCATGCAGAATTGTTATTGCCGGGATAACTGATATCGGCACCGTCATTATAACGCGTGGTCTTCAGGTTTTCAGCCATCCAGTCCTGCTCTCCGATCACCACTATGGGATATATATTCCCATCAATGTCTGTCACTGTTGTTCCCCCATCTCCATCCGCATCCTGCCATTGAGGAAAACCATTTTTAACCATGAGAACCTGTCCCTCCTGCCCCGTCGGAATCGGTTGCCACTGGTTCTGAGCAAACACAAGCATGTCTCCCGGAGCAGGATTTTCCAGCTCGACATAGGCGTCCAGATCCGGCAGATTGTCAAGGTCTTCATAATCACCGCTAAAGCTGTCGGCCGACTGCAGGGCATGCAGTGCATAAGGGACACTGAGCAGTTGGCTGACGCCCATCTCATTCCCGTTTACATGCAAACGGATAAAATGTTCACCATCTCCCCACGACATGGCATCCATCGACTCTTGCGAGCCAACCTGAAGGGTTACCAAACCAAACTCATTGGTTTCGGTTGAGTGGATTTCAGAAAAAACAACCTCGCCATTATGATTACCAAGCAAAATTTCGATCTGGACCTCGACAGGCTCATTTATTTTAGGTTCGCCCGAACCATCCCGAACAACAGCCTGGTAATTGAATAAATAAGGAGTTTGCGCCGGCAATATGACCATGCCGGAAAGGGCAATCAAAAACAATATCAAGAAAAATCTTTTCATGGGGTTTTTTATTTTAAAAAACGTCTGAGTCTTAATGCTGGAGCAGAATGCCGTCAAAAATATACAAAAACTTCGGACAAAACAAGAACCTCAAAAAAACAGGATTTTCTTACCTTTGAATAAAACACTCATTGTTATACGGATAAAGACTATGAAGATTCTCATTGCATGGTTGCTGCTTTTTTCATTTACCGGCTTAAAGGCTGCACAGGAACCGATTCATCTTTTTTCACAGCATATTTCCCCCCGTCAGGAATTACGGGAAGCTCTGCATTTTTACGAAAACAAGAAAGCGGTGATCAGGTTTCAGGAGGTCTTCATCAACAGTGAAATCAAAAGGATCAATAGCGATAACACCGGTGATGCTTTGCGGATTCATCTTTTTGATGATAAACCGTTTGATGCCATTGTTCAGCGGGTAAACAAAAACAACAACGGCACCCGCTCATTTACTGCCCTTGCTGAAGGGTATAATGGTTACATAACAGCTGCAACTACCGATAACCGAACCCTTGCGACCATATATTTTCCGGATCGCGACCTGTTTTACAAGATCATCAGTGAAGCGGATACACAACGCCATTATCTTCTTGAAATGGATGCACGGGATCGTGATATCCTGGAGTCCTCCCCGCCAATCATTCCTGAACTCGACGAGAAAGACCTACAGGAACAACAGCGCATTGCCAACTACTTAAAAGACAAGAAACAAGATCCTGATGAATGGGTCAATATTGATGTCATGGTACTTTATACACCAAATGCCCGCAACTGGGGCAATGAACAGGGGGGCGGCATTGAAAATGTGGTTGCCCTGGCTATGGCCAATGCGCAACTCGTATTAGACAACAGCGAGGTAATGATGACGGCCACCCTTGTCCACTCTGAAATATTCAGTTTCGATGAATCAGGTGGCAGCAGCAGCGCACTGTCGCACGTAACAAACTCTTCGGTTGCACATTCCTTGCGTGAGGAACACCACGCGGACCTGGTTGCTTTGTTTGCCCGGGTTAATGATTCCGGGGGCGTGGCGTGGTTGCTGGATAACAAAAACGGTATTCCATCTATTGGTTTTTCTCTTACCCGTGTGCAACAGGCGGCGTCTTCATACACGCACATTCACGAAATGGGACACAATATGGGCTGCCATCACCACAAATACCAAAACGTTCAGCCCGGCCCCACCTACTGGAACAACTGGCCGGACAATCTTTGGTCAGCGGGCTGGCGATGGCAGGGAGCCGACGGCGGATATTATTGTTCTGTTATGACTTACGCGGGTGGCGGTTTTTTTGAAGATGGCATCACACATTCGGAAGTTCCATATTTTTCAAATCCTGACCTCACTTTTGAGGGTGTTCCAACCGGACATCCTTTTGACGGAGACAATGCCCGCACATTAAGAGAGATCAAACACGTAATTGCCGCTTACAGGGTTTCCGGGAAAGCAGAGATTTTCACAGCACCCATTAAGGATATTGAACTCGTTCAGGCTCTTTCCGGTGGAACAATCGCCACCGACGCCGGCACACCGGTAATAAAGCGCGGGATGGTTTGGGACGTTGAACCCAATCCAAGCCTGGAAAGGCATCAGGGCATCTCTTTTGATGGTGAAGGAATTGGCACATTTACCAGCGTACTGACTGACCTGTCACCATCAACAACTTATTACGCCACGGCCTATGCTGAAACAGAAGCATACACCACATATGGCGTACAACGCGTTTTCAACACCCAGCAGGCAACAATGGCCAACATCAGAACCAACGAAGTTGAACTGGTCACCCACAATGCTGCATACGTTGGTGGTGAGGTTACACAAAGCGGAAACTCAGAAGTAACAGAAAGAGGAGTTGTCTGGGGCAAGCATTCCAATCCCTCGTTATCAAACAACGAAGGATTTACCCTGGACGGAATCGGTGCAGGTGTCTTCAACAGCATTATCAGCGGACTGAAGCCGGAAACCGCTTATTTTTACAGGGCTTATGCCACCAATCTTGGTGGTACGAACTATGGCGCTCAGGAAAACTTTACCACATTGTACGCGCGGATTTATCCCAACCCATTTATTGAATGGCTGTATGTGGAGTTTTATAATGAAAGCAGTGATCCGGTATATCTCGTAATTACAAATGCGCAAGGCGGTGTGGTAAAACGAAACAGGGTAACAGACGAGGGAGATGTTTCCAAAAAACTCAACCTGGCGCATTTACCTGCAGGCATATTTACCTTCAGCATCGAAAGCAAATACGATTTCCCGGTTTGGCAGCTGCTAAAACTCAACGAGAGATAAAAGATGCACCTCTATAAACTATTGGATTATTTCTTTCTTGTGTTTCACCTGTTACTTGTGCTATTTGTACTTACAGGCTGGATCTGGAGGAGAACCAGGCCATGGCACCTTGCTGCAGTCCTGCTTACACTGGCATCCTGGTTCATTTTGGGTATAAAATACGGGATAGGCTACTGCCCGCTTACCGACTGGCATTTTCAGGTATTGCGAAACCTTGGGGAGACCAACCTGCCGAACTCTTACATCAGTTATATAATCCTTCGGTTTTTGGGACTGGAAGTTGCTCAGAATACAGTTGATATCATTACCGTTTTGGCGGCTATCTTTGCACTGATAGCAAGTCTCACATCAAAATATTATCACAAACCAGGTGCAACAAACTCCAGGTCTCACAGAGACCATCCATAAGACACAGGTTTTGATGCAGCATCAGATAGAATTTACCCCATTCCCGGAAGTTTTGCGCAGGCTGACACAAATACCAAAAGCCTTCACAAGGGCGCAACAGCTGGATTGGCCATCGTAAAGGCTTATGTGAATATATGGGGGAATCAATATGAGCAAAAGTAAAGTATCTGAAAGCTCAAAGTTTACTTTCAGTATCCCATACTAATCATTCAATGGACTTGCCACCATGGTTGCTCCAAATTCGAACTCTGCAACAAATATTACAGGCAAATCTGCTTCATCAAGCTGAAGCTCATAATGGAGCATAAAAGCGTGTGGTGGGTTTGTTGCCAATTCTCCCAAAAGGTTCACTCCTTCTTCATTCAATTCAAGCTCTAAAGAGTCTTCAATCAAATCCATTAAATTAATCTCTCCCAAACTTGTTATCAATTTGGAATTGGATCCATCAGCTTCCATGACATATAAAACACCACCATCAACAGTTACATCAATGTCGCCTTCATACTCCAAAATCCGGAAATAGATGTGATCCACATTCACTTCTTTGATTAGATCACCATACTCATCGATCAAATCAACTTCATCGGAAAGATTAAAAACCTCTGATGCAATAAACTCTGAGTCTTCTGCATTTACAGGAAGCTCAATCGTGAATGAGAATGACTGTTCAACGTCAAGCAAGTTATCTAACAGTTCATCGCATGATGCAATGAAAAACGTAGCAAAAATAACCAATATTGCGATACGAGACTTTTTCATAATTTTACAAGTTAAATTGTTAATATTCTGTAAATTTAAAAAATTTATTTGACTTTTAAGAATTTTTATGAATACACTAAACAACATATTTACAAATATGTTTAAACGAGCGGAATTTTTATATTTTTTTTTGATTAAACAAACCGGAAGTCTAAGCCATTTACTATTTTTGTAATTAGGGGCTTTCCGGACAGTTTTACTCACAAACCCAAACAGAGATAAAGCAAATGACTATGATGCGCACTTTTACAATACTTTTTATAATCCTGACTATTTTCATTATACATTCCTGCAAGCGTCAAACAGGTCAAGACTATGGGCCAGTTGTTTCCGCCAGCATCATCCCTTTGGAGTATTTTGTCGACAGGCTGACAGACAAGGCCCTTGAGGTAAATGTGATGATACCCCCGGGGGCAAGTCATGCAACGTATTCGCCAACCACATCCCAGTTTCGCAAATTATCCGGGTCAGGCATCTATTTCCGAATTGAGCATCTTGGATATGAGAAAGCATGGATCAATCGGTTGTCAGAGATGAATCCACACATGCGTGTGCTGAATTTAATGCAAGGGATGGACCTGATCAGGGGTGAGGAGATCGACCATGGTGACCATGTGCACGAAGGCGGTGTTGATCCGCACATCTGGATGTCGCCGGCAGTGATACTCAAGATTCTTCCGAAAATGAGAGATGCCATTGTCGAAGTGTACCCTGAGCTTTATGAAACGGTAGAACATAATTACCTGAAGCTGACTGAAGAAATTGAGCTGTTGGATCAGGAAATGAGGGAAACAGTTGAATCACTCAGCAACAAACGTTTTATGATCTTTCATCCTGCGCTGACTTATCTTGCAAGAGATTACGGATTGGAACAAATCGCCGTGGAGCGTGGTGGCAAGGAGCCCTCCCCTGCTATGTTGAGCCACATAATCCGGGAAGCCCGCACTTACGACATTCCGGTGATCTTCATTCAAAGAGAGTTTGATGTGCGCTCCGCTGATTTGATCAGTCGGGAAACGGGAGCTGAAATCGTGCAGATCAACCCTTTGGCCTACAACTGGGACGAAAACATACGCGAGCTGATGGACATATTTAAAACCCGGCTGCATTGAACAAACCAATCGTCATATTAGAAAACATCTCAACAGGATACACCGCAAAACCTGTATTGGAAGGAGTGAGCCTTAGCGTCCATCAAAATGACTTTATTGGTGTTCTGGGTCCTAACGGTGGCGGCAAGACGACCTTAATGAAATTGATTCTGGGACTTTTGAAACCATTCTCCGGAAAGATTTCCTTCCCATCAGGAAGGCCTCCTACCGGCTACCTGCCGCAAGTATCACAAATCGACAAATCATTCCCCATCACTGTGAAAGAACTGGTAAGTTCAGGACTAAAAGACATCAATCCCTGGTTTCCCCATCCCGGTATATCACAGCGAAAAGCGCTGCATCGTATGCTGGACGAAGCAGGACTGGCCGAACTGGCATCCCGGCCAATTGGCGAACTCAGCGGGGGTCAGCTTCAAAAAGCACTATTATCCAGAGCTTTGATCAACAAACCGCGCCTTTTGATTCTCGATGAGCCCAATACCCACGTTGACAAACAGTTTGAACGCGACTTGTACAACTGGTTGCAGGAATTAAACAAAGAAATGGCTATATTGCTTGTATCACACGATATCGGCACTATTTCGCCAATCGTCAAAACCATAGCCTGCGTGAATGGCAACCTGCATTATCACCCTTCCAACCAGCTTTCAGAAGAGGTGCTCAGGGTGTATAACTGTCCGGTCGACGTGATCGCTCACGGACCGGTACCTCACCGCGTATTGAAATCGCACGATCATGATAAGGATTAATTAAACTGCTGCACCGAAACAATAATAAACCAATGAGTGACCTCCTCTCCGTTTTTGAATACCAATTCTTTCGTAACGCCGTGTATGCATCTGTTCTGATCAGCATTTTTGCTGCAATGATAGGCACCTATATCGTATCACGAAAAATCGTATTTATTGGCGGGGGGATCACACACGCATCTTTTGGAGGAATCGGTATCGCCTACTATTTTGGTGTCAACCCGTTTGGAGGAGCCGCCGTTTTTGCCATTATGACAGCCCTTGGGATTGAATGGATTGCTCAGAAAGGCAAGGTTCGGGAAGATAGTGCCATTGCCATCCTCTGGTCTCTGGGTATGGCACTCGGAATCATATTCGTATTTATGACGCCGGGCTACACACCAAATCTGATGACCTTTCTCTTTGGAAGCATTTTGTCTGTCAGCACGACAGACCTTTACATGCTTGGAGGATTTGGTATTCTGGTTGCAATCATTTTTGCCGTATTTTTCAGACCCATACTCTATACAGCATTTGACCCGGAATTCGCCAGAGTTATGGGTGTTCCGGTATCCACATTCCGGTATATGATGTCTGTTTTAATGGCTTTAGCCATCGTTATCAGCATCCGTTCTATCGGGATCATTCTGGTATTGAGCATGTTTACCATACCACAAATCACTGCAATGCTTTTTACCCGGAACTTTGCCCGCATTATTCCACTGGCAGCAGTCTGGGGCATCTCCGGATCCGTTACCGGACTCCTTCTGTCATATCTGCTGAATATTCCTTCCGGCGCAAGCATCATCTTTTTCCTTACAATTCAGTTTCTTGTGATCAAACTGGTTTTTGTTCTGAAAAAGACCTTTTTACAAAGAAAAAGAAAATAAACCCCGAGACCACTTCGATAGTCAAAAAACACCAAAGATTCACAGAAAACGTTTTGATTGCCGAATAAATGATTTCGGAACGGATACAATTCTGATCGATTAAATAAACAATGTTGGTTTTAAAGCATTCTATTTATAGCAACAAAACGCAAAATAACAATTTCAGGATTATGAAAAATTGCTTCATCTTTATCGTTTCCCTGTTATTTTTCCGGATAACTTCAGCAGTGGCGCAACGTCCAACGAACATTCCATACGACACGGAACCCGTTCGTTTTTTTGAATCAACATCCAATATCGTTATCTATATAGTTATCCCCTTAATAATTGTGTTGATCTATTTTATCTGGCGAAGAAAGATCAGAAAGGAGGAGGAGGCCAGAAAAGATGAAAAAAAGACCGGGGAATAAACCTGTATAGCAGGCTTTATTGTGAAATGGGGCCTGAACCAATACACTCATCATTCCTGTACCAGGCGGCAAACTGCCCTGCCGCGACCCCTTTTTGTTTTTCTTCAAACAACACATACAACCCCTTGCTACGCATAATCAGCATGACAGGAAACAGCGGTTGCCGGTAACGGATACGAGCCAGGTAAGCGGCGTGGCTCCCACAACTTAAGCGCAAATCATCCCGGATCCAGTGAACTTCGTCTGAAGGGATGAATATACCCTGGCGGAATAAAGCAGGATGGTTTTGACCCATTCCGACAAATACGTTATTTTCTTTCACGTCCGTGTGAACCACATACAAAGGTTCAGGTGTTCCTCCAACATTTAAACCTTTTCGTTGCCCTACAGTGTAATAATAAGCACCATTATGATGGCCTGCAACATGTCCCGACGAAACATCAAAATGTGCCGGAGAACACAGTTGATCAAGCTGTTCATCACTCAACAAATGCCATTCAGATTGATCCGGAAGGTCGGGAGTCCTGACAGCCTGTAAAACATCATCGGCTTCAAGCCGGATGATGGTTCCGCGCCTGGGTTTAAGTTGTTGCTGCAAAAACTCAGGCAGCCTGACTTTACCTATAAAGCATAAGCCCTGACTGTCTTTCTTTTCAGCAGTTGCAAATTGCTGTTCGAGTGCAATTCTTCTAACCTCCTCTTTTCTGAGTTCTCCTAAAGGGAACAAAGCCTTTTGAAGCTGATGTTGGGTTAACTGACAAAGAAAATAGCTTTGATCCTTATTCCCATCAACACCAGCCAAAAGGGAGTAAACCGCATTACCGTCTATCTCCTGTACACTTTTTCTGGCATAGTGACCGGTTGCAACATAATCCGCACCCAGTTTCTCTGCAGCCTGCAGAAACTCCTGAAACTTGATCTCCCTGTTGCATAAAACATCAGGGTTCGGTGTTACTCCGGCTGCATAGTTTTTAAACATGTAATCCACAATTCGCTCGCGGTATACTTCACTGAAGTCAAAAGTAAAAAAAGGGATACCCAGTTGCTGAGCAACCATCAGGGCATCGGCGCTGTCTTCAGCCCACGGACATTGATCGCTGATTGTCACAGAGGTGTCATGCCAATTCTTCATAAACGCCCCAATAACTTCATGCCCCTGCTCTTTCAACAGGTAAGCTGCTACCGAGCTGTCAACACCTCCGGAGAGACCTACCAAGACACGACTTCCTTTCATTGTTGTCAAATATTTTTTTATTCTGTAATTTGAATCCTCTCAACAAATTGCCCGGAAGATGTCAATACCCTAACAAAATAAACAGCCGGGGGCAAATGTTTAATATAGATACTGACATTTCTCGCTGCGGTTTTCTTTTGCAGAACCGGTTTCCCTTGCAGGTCGACAATCATAACCTCCTCAATAAAGAAATTGCTTTCTATGCAAAGCGTCTCTTTGGCCGGAACCGGATATAGTTTCACAGACAAACTTTCGGGTTCCGGAATATTTGTATCATCAGGAATCATGCCAACGGAAACATAAACATCAGCATTAATAATCTCTACTGATCCGAAATCATCAAAAAAACCATCTCTTTTTATCACGTATTCATATATGCCGGGAACAAGACCCCAAAAAACATAATCACCGGGATCATGCGCTACACCTTCCAATATGACGAGGGCATCATTAATTGCCGCTCCCGTTTCATTATTGTACACATCAAAAACCAAACCATAAACGTTGGGCGCAAAGCTCGCGTGGATGGTATGATCGTCCGTTATGTTCTCAAATACATAGGATGCAACAGCACCCACACTTTGACCGTCAACCTCAACATCTGCGATGTGGTAGCCTGTGTCGGGGATGATGGTAAAGCTTTGATCACTTCCGTGGGAAACATCAACATCTCCTT
>SKSI01000084.1 GCA_007123065.1 Bacteroidales bacterium | reverse complement strand
GTTTGCGGTCATCCTTCTCGTTAAAAACCAACTCAAGTCCCAGACCATCAGGATCCTCAAAATAAATAAAAACCTCACTGCCCATCCGTTCCTGGGCATCCTTATAATTGATGTCAAACTTCTTAAACCTATTTTCCCAGTATTCAATTGCATCAATGGGTACTGAAAAAGTTGCAGTATTAACCTGTCCGATGCCGTGCCTGCCCTGCCTTGATCCCGGATAGGGAAAAAATGTCAGCACACTACCCGGATTACCCATATCATCGCCGTAATAAAAATGATACGTGCCGGGATCATCAAAGTTGACCGTCTTCTTAATGAAACGCAATCCGAGAATTCCGGAGTAAAAGTCCATGTTCTTCCGGGCATTCCCGGCTATTGCCGTGATATGATGGATTCCTGTAATATTTTGTTTTGAATTGGTATTATTCATATACTATCAAAAAAAGTTGTTATAAAAATATAACATTTTTGAAGATGCTTTGTTTGATAGATACTAAGACTCCCCAGGTAAGCAACCACCATCAAAAGTGGTGGTTGCTTACCGTTTAGCGATAATATTGGGTAACTTTCCGCATTTGATGGATCTGCGTTTAAAACCAAGACAACTAAAGGTTGAGGTTAATCTTAATCTTAACCTTATCAAAGTTATTAGTTAATTGTTTTGCTTCTGTCATTTTTTTGGAAAACAGAAACGAGGATTACTTTTCCTGCTTTGTATAGACGCGCCCTGTGGCGCGTCTTCGTTGGATAATTGTCGTAAGACCGTAAAGACGCGCCCCCAGGCGCGTCTCACAATGTCACCGGGGCGATTCGTCTTGCGTGTCTTGGTCATCGGGCGATCCTCCGCATCACAAAAGGCACACACCCAATATGCGTGGTGAAATGCTACCGCAGAGACGCGCCAACAGGCGCGTCTTTACAGACCGACGAACATAGAAATGCCAAGACGCGCCGTTGGGCGCGTCTCTACTGCAGATGCCCAAACGTGACTTAATATAAAAACCAAGACAACTAAAGGTTGAGGTTAATCTTAATCTTATTTGTCTGCTGCAACACACAAAACAGGGAAAAGCTGTAAATCAATAAATTGCTTTACTTTCTATTCCCTGGTGAAGAGAAAGGCTGTTGCCAGACAGCATTGGTTTCAAAATTCTGATGCAACACCTTTGTTCCGTCACTTGCACGTACTGTGATATCATCAATAAACAGTGCCACGGCATCATCTGAAAGGCAACCAATTTGGATACGCACCGTTTTGCCTGCGTGGGCTGTAAGATCATAATCGTATAACGTCCAGCTTAACGGTGGATTGATGGGATCATTTTCCGGACTGAGCCAGATCACCTCATCATCATCAAGCAATTGTACAACAAACAGATCAGGGCCATAGGAATCCGAGTAGGATTTTGCAGCGAGAGATAGTTCCAGTCCTTCTTCAATATGGATTTCAGGACTGATTAGCCAGTCATCATTGGCTGAGTTTCTTGCCGCGAAGCACGCGGCATATTTCTGTCCGTTATAGGGGATAAACCTATCATCGTCATCAACGGGCGGATCGGTTTGAAAAGGATTGAATATAATGAAAGAGCCGACATAGCCGCTGTTGGGGAAGCTTGTTGCGGAGAGACCCCAGGTTGGAGAGCCATCGTTGTCAATCTGAGTCCAGTCACCAAATGTCAAACTAAAGTCTTCATAATCTTCAAAACCATCAAAGAATACAACGTCTGCTCCGGCCACATTGATTGATGAAGACATGCTATCCGTTCCATATTCATTTTCAACGGTAAGAACTACAAGCATTTCTCCTGCTTCATTATAAATGTGTACCGGAGACTCTTCAGTACTTGAGTTTCCGTCACCAAAATCCCAAAAGTAGCTTTCTGCTTTTTGGGAGCAATTGGTAAACGGCACTTCCTGTCCGACGAGAACATTGCTTGATGGAACTGTAAAACAGGCGATTGGCAGAGGATCTTCCTGAATATCAACTTCCTGTTCTGTTTTATCCATATCTTCCCCGTTAAAAACAGCAAGAGTTACAATGTATGTGCCTGCTTCCTGATACACATGCTCTGTATGAAAATCAATGGAGGTATTGCCATCCCCGAACTCCCAGTAGTAAGCCGTTGCATTCTCAGAGCAATTTGTAAACGAGATCGTTGTATTTTCAAAAAAAGCTTCTGTTTCAGCGGAAAAGCATGCAATTGGCATTTCATCTTCGTCCTTTTCGCAAGCTGCCGTTAAAAATATCAGCAGCATATAGATTAGATATTGTTGTTTTGGTTTCATAGCTCTTATATTAGAAATTTGGAATTCCGAATAATACTTTGTATTGATCAGTAATGAATGTGTCCAGCCAATTATAGTGTGCGTCCACTGCTTTTTGAGGTGGCGTCTCCCAACCATTCATCAGATTCAATGTTTCATGCATCACTTCACGACTCACGGGAATAAGCTGCTGCGTGATGCCGGTATGGTTTGCATTAAACACTTTTGTCGCATTGATGTAATATTGGGTAGAACCGCGCATTGAAGGTATCATTCTGGTTTTCAATTCCAGGGCCCAGTCACAGATAGGTGCGTTCTCCAATCCGGGAGCGGTAATGATCTCCGGCAATGTGCGTGCCGGCGTGATCCATGTAGGAACAACAACACTGGCTAGCGGAAAACCAACCAGCGACCACATCGTGGTTAGTGATGGCGATTGGCCGGGTTTTACACCTTGAATGGCAACGCTTGAGCTTGAAGAGTACCTGTTTATGCAATCCTGGAAGTACATATACTTGCTTTCTGTCTCGCTCATGTGTATGGCATTCCTTGCATCTTGTTCGCTGTATGAATTCAAGACTGAGGTAGCCATATGTTCCATGATGTAGGGAATCGAAAGTTTGTTTGACGCAGATGCACGGTAGAAGAGTCTTTCAGCTGTTTCAAACCTAATGTAGCCTGCTCCCTCGTTAGGCATTCCGGTAAATGAATAGTTGGTACGGACAATATAGCCGTGTGGGGCAACTGTTTTATCGTCTACATCAATTCTTGTGTAATTGAAATTATCGGTTTCAAAAAAGGCTGCATTGCCGAGTGCGTCAATCACACCGTAGTTGGTTTCTACCCCCATGGGTTTTGGGTGTTCCTGAAGAAACTGTTCAAACTCATCAACCGTGGCAACCTGAAGGAGTGCCTCTCGCATCATGGCACCCGTCATATGGGGCATATCGATGGTGTCTTTTTCAATGAGGTTGTAGGATGCGGAGTTCATAATGGCAAAACCGGCTTCATTAAAGCCAATCCAGACCCTCTCCGGGTATGCATCGTCGGAGTTGATCAGTCCGGCAGCAAGGTATTTCCCACCGTCAAAAAAGATTACTTTATTCTCCAGCACACCGGTATCTCTGTGCTTCCAGAGTATCGGCCGTCCGTCAGGTGTATGTTGTCCGCTTATGATTGCAATGGTACACGCGTGGGTTGGCACAAAAAAGATGATCAATAACAAAAACGTAATCCAGTTCTTTTTCATAATGGTTTGTTTTATAGATAGTAGGGGTTTTGCTCCAATAGTGGGTTTGTTTCAATTTCCCTTACGGGGATAGGAAGGATAAGATTTCCGGCATCAAACGGGTAAGCCCCGACATGATGTTGCCATCT
This sequence comes from Bacteroidales bacterium, assembly GCA_007123065.1. Classification (GTDB taxonomy): domain Bacteria; phylum Bacteroidota; class Bacteroidia; order Bacteroidales; family UBA7960; genus PUPG01. The sequence goes on along the minus strand of SKSI01000084.1, from coordinate 5,795 downwards.
TTTCAGGTCATGGATCCTGTGCCCTTCCCAGCAAAGCTCAAAATAACGTTCAAGCCGGATATCATCACGGCCGGGTGCGGTATCAAACAGGGGTGCATTGGCCCTGCTCCTTATCACATTAATGTCCTCTTTGGGAGAAACGGCACCAACCTGTGCGGATCCCTGATCCATCAGTTCGTAATTGGCCTCGGCCCGCGTAAGGTACATCTCAGCAAGCCTGATAAGCGGAATTGCCGTGTAATAATTGCCCCATTTGGCTGTGTTAACGCCACCGCTTCTTATGGCCCCAACGCCAATGTAATACATACTATGGATGTTTTCAAGTGTATAACCGGTATGGGTCTCTTCCTGAAGCTGTCCTCTCAGGTCAGCCGGCTCAAAAAGTTCCATAAAATCATTTGAGAACTGGTAATCGCCCCGTCCTAAGCCGTTCAGACTGCCATATCTCTCTGGCAGCCAGATGGTGTGTGAAGTCAGGCTGTTTTGAAGGCTGAAAATATCTTCCTGAGTGGGTTGGGGATTGTTAAATGCAGAAAACGGTGTTGGATTCAGCTGATAATGGCCTGATTCAATCACGTGGTCTGCTTCTTCCGCTGCCCTCTGAAAGTCTCCAATCTGCAAATACACCCTCGACAACAGGGCTGATGCAGCAAAGCTGTCAGCAAATACACCATTTGAATGCGGAAGCAGTTCTTTTGCATCTTTCAGATCTAGGAGCACTTGCTGGTAACAGTTTGCAACCGTTTCACGTGCAACAGGTAACGCATCCGGTGCTCCAAGGGTTGGAGTCAGGATCAGCGGCACGCCTGGCTGATCGTTTGTCTGGCCGGGTACGTATGGCAAACCCCACAACCTTGTCAACTCAAAATAGACCATTCCCCTCAGAAACAAGGCTTCACCTTTGACTCTGTCGCGATCATTCTCATCAAGGACATCTATGGCGTGTATGACATTATTCAATGTATTCACAAGGCTGTAAGCGATAATCCAGCTTGACTCCACATATGAATTGTTGACGGCAATGTTTTTTTCAAGCATCTCCTGGGGTTGCCTGTGTGATCCTACGTGTTGCAGGTGCCCTGAAGTTCCAAGCAGTTCGGCATATTCATTAAACTGGCTGCCAAAGGTCCATCTGGATCTTGTTTCCAGATAGGCACCAATCAGCGTTGCTTTTACATTTTCCGGTGTTGTGAGTGCTTCATCTGCATCCATGGCTTCTTGTGGCAGTACTTCCAGAAAGTCATCGCAGGAATGCAGGAACAGCGCACCCATCAACAAAACAAGTATTTGTATTTTAAATGTTTTCATAATATGTTTTTCAATCATTTGACAAATTATTGAACAAATCAGAACGACAAATCCATACCAAACAATACCGACCGGATCTGTGGAGTCGTATAGAAGTCAATACCCATAACAACATTGCTTGCCTGGGCGGAGGTTCCTGTTCCCAGGCTATTGACATCCGGATCGTATCCCGGATATTTTGTCAGGGTAAACAGGTTGTAAGCTGTTACATATAGCCTGGCTTTACTAAATCCGGCACGGGCTACAAGTTGATCAGGAAGGGTATAACCTACATTCAGGTTTCTGAGTCTCAGATAAGACCCGTCGTAAAGATATCTTGAAGAGTGTTGGGAACCATTTCGCTGGTCAAACCTGGCCTGGGGCACATCAGTGATGTCTCCCGGTTGTTGCCAGCGATCAAGCTGATCCCTTGTCTGGTTGTCCCACCACTCAGCATTGGCGCTTTGGTAACGACCACCGGAGAGGTATACGTCATTTCCATAAACAAAATTGAACAAGATGTTTATATCAAATGACCTGTAGCTGATGCTGTTGGATAGTCCTCCGATGAAGTTCGGGTTAGGTGAACCGACAATAACGCGTTGGGCTTCGTTATAGTTTGTAGTGGTTTGGCCAGTGCCGTCATTTTTAAAAAACAAGGCATCACCGGTCATGGGATGAACACCGGCGTATTCCGGCATTTTAAACACACCAATCTCCTCCCCTTCAATGACATAGTTTACGCCGTAGGCTATCTCCGGGCCATCGATGTTCAGTACCTTATTCCGGTTAAAACTGATGTTGAAGTCAGTTACCCAGCTAAATTCCCTGCTTTGCGCATTATGGCTACGCAAGGAAAACTCCCATCCATGATTCTTCAAAGATCCTACATTGCGTGTAACAGAAGTGTAACCGCTTGTTGCCGGAAGAGAGCGTCTTAACAGCAGGTCATCGGTGTTTTTATGGTAATAATCAATTTGTCCGGAAAGACGGTCCCGGAAAAAGGCAAAGTCGATACCGATATCGATCTGTGCCGTTGATTCCCATCTGAGGTCAGGACTTCTTAATTGTGATGGCAGCAATCCGGAGTAACCCGGATAGCTGACTCCACGGAATAATCCCAGTGCTTCATAGTTGCCAATTTCCGAGTTTCCGGTCAATCCGTAGCTGGCACGCAGCTTTAAAAAGCTCAGGTGGTTGCTGTTTTTCAGGAATTGCTCATCAGACAGGATCCAGGCTGCCGAGGCAGACGGGAAAAAACCGTAACGGTTATCCGCACCAAAGCGTGAAGACCCGTCAACACGTGCGCTCAGGCCTACGAGGTATCTTTCCATGAATTTGTAATTGGCCCGGGAAAAATAGGATAAATAGCTGTGTCCGAAGCCCCATCCGTCATATCCTGTTATCTCAGCAGCACTGCGCAGGTTTCTGAAGTCATCGGTCGGGAAACCCCGTCCCTGAAGAAAGGTGCCATTTGAAGTGCTCTTTTGAGCCGACATACCCAAAACTGCCGACAAGTGGTGGTATTCACCAAGGGCACTGTTGAATGTAAAATAGCTGTTCATGTTGTAGTTCAGGACGTGCACGTTACGTTCTTCAGCAAGTCCGTTTGGACTACCCCAGCTGGTTTCACGACCATAAAAAGTTTTTTCACCCTGGTTGAGAATATCTGTCCCAAATTCTGTTCTGAAGGAAAGATTCTTATGCAACTGATAATCGCCGTAGGCATTTAAAAATGTGCGGTATACTGTAGAGATGTTGGAGGCATCTCTGTAATTAATCAGTGAGTTGTAGTAAACGGTATTGGTATTGTATCTGCCCGTTTCCGAGTCGACTACAGGCTGTACCGGAGGTATGGCAACGAGTTGCATTGGATTTGCCCAGGCATTGTCATTTTCAATCCTGTCGATTACTGTTCGCACGAAATTGGCACTCATACCAAAAGAGGCTTTGTCGCCCACTTTCTGATCCAGGTTCAACCGGCCGCTGATTCTTTCCAGACTGTTTCCAATAATGATACCATCCTGATCATCATAAGTAATGCCGGCATAATACATGGTATTATCCGTTCCTCCCGAAGCGGTAAAATTGACTTTATACTGTAACCCACTTTGAAGGGCTTCTCTTTGCCAGTCCTCATCATGACCATCGCGCCAGCCCGGCAGGTAAACATCCTTGATGCCGTCGGGAGTTTCCCACCCCCAGATAAGACCATCCTCATCCGTCGAATAATGCAGGGCTTCATCAATCAGCTCCAGGTATTCTTCAGCATTAAGCCACTCTCTCAGGTTAGATGCCTGATTGATACCTGTTGAGACATTCAGGTTAAATCTTGTATCACCCGTTGCACCTCTTTTGGTTGTGATCAATACAACACCATTGGATGCCCTTGAACCGTATATAGCAGCTGCAGAGGCATCTTTAAGTACCTGAACCGATTCAATGTCATTCGGATTGATATCTGCAAGCGGATTGGTGGGATGGTTGCCCGGTGATGATTGAGTCTGGCTCGTTACCGGCATACCGTCAATCACATATAAGGGTTGATTGCTTGCGGAAACAGAAGATGCGCCGCGAATTCTGATGGTAAAGGCTTCTCCCAGCCTTCCACTGTTCTGGCCAACAAACACACCCGCCGTTTGTCCGGCCAATGCCGATTCAAAACTGTGTGAGGGGATTGCCGCAATGTTATCGGAGCTTATCGAGCCTATCGACCCTGTCATTTCTCTGCGAATCTGCGTTCCATAACCGATCACGACCACTTCGTCAAGACCAATCTGTGCCGTCCGCATAAAGGCATCAATAACTTCGCGGTCATTGATCTGCTGCTCAACGGTCTCCATCCCCATCAGTGAAAACACAAGCACATTTGCATCCACAGGAATTCTGAGAACGTAATTGCCGTCAATATCTGTGGTTGTGCCGATTGTTGTCCCTTTAACATAAACACTTACACCGGGCATCGGAAAATTTTCCCCGGCATCCACTACCGTTCCGGTTATCTCACGCCTCTGAGCCTGTTGTACCTGATTTTGTTCTTGTGCAGACACATCGGGTTTTGTTGATGAAAGCACAATGTAGTTGCCTTGAAAGACATAATCAAGGCCGATGTCAGGCAGTAAATTATCTAGTGCATCCTCCAGAATTTGCTGATCTGCTGTGAAATCAACAACCTGTTGATCGTCAACAACATCATTGCTGTAAAAGAACACATAGCCTGTTTGGTCTGTTATGGCAGAAAAGAGATCGCTCAATGTTGTGGCCTTCATGTCCATACTCAGCATAACTGATTGAGAATATACACTTGCAGACGCGTGTATGGCTCCTGCAAGCGTCAATAAGATTAGAACTTTCATACTGAGAAAATTTTTTCGCAAACTCCCAGGAAACAGGAACTGCCGTTTTGGTAAGTTTTTTTTCATAAATTTGCAATTAAGGGTTTATTATTAACCGGTTCATGGTTTACGGTCATTACCGGTTCTGAGATTAAATCCATACCGGAAAACATGGCGGTGTTTTCCGGTTTTTTTATATCAAATCAATAACAGCCTTATTTCCCGTAAGGTCAAAAGAAACATTTGCAGACCTTTCGATCAGCCAAACAACATCCTTAAATGTTTTGTCTTTTTCCATAGCCCCGGTAAATCGTATCTTGCCGGCATCACTGTTTGCAAAAGCAATTTGCACGTCATACCACCTTTCCATCCTTTTTGCGAGTTCGGAGAGGGCCATATCCTCAAATACAAACATCCCTTCTATCCAGGATGTGTATAGCCTGACATTTACTTCACTAACAGCCATTTGGTCATTATGGTGTTTGATGCTGGCTTGCTGCCCGGGTAAAAGGTCAACGCCCTCACAATTAGCAGAAGAAACCTGAACTCTTCCGGTTACAAGTGTTGCAGCTGCGATATCTCCCGGGTAGTTGTAAATATTAAAATCTGTGCCTGTTACCGTTAGTGTGAGATCTGGACTATTCACGATAAACGGCCTGCCGGGATCATTTGTCACCATAAAGAATGCTTCACCTTGCAGGGTTACCTGGCGGTAGTCTTCTTCAAAAACTGTTGGATATTCAATATGGGAGTCTGCGTTCATAAAAACAATGCTGCCGTCAGGTAAAACAAGCTGATATTCACCGCCCCTGGGTACAATCAGGCGGTGCAGGCTAGCCTTTTCTGCAGAGCTGTAAGATATTCTGTCTTTTTGATCTCCACGTATCACTGCACCCTCTTTTTCTATTGTTGATCCGACAAGCGATCCATCAAGCCTGACAGTTTCACCGGAGCTAAGTACCAGTGTTGCTTTACTCTCTCTTACTGTCGACACCATATCAATATATTGTGCAACTTCTTTCTGCTTTTTATTAATATTTATGAACAAAAGACCGGAAAGAATAATGAACGGCAGGAGAACCGCGGCATACTTTAACCAGCGATACCTGACTATGCGCCTGGTGCCGGATTGTTTTCTGTCATATTCATCGATGATCAGATCCCAGGCCTTTT
>SKSI01000064.1 GCA_007123065.1 Bacteroidales bacterium | reverse complement strand
GTGATGACTTTATTGCGTTGGCAGATGGTCCGACACCCAAGCGTGTTCTGGGTATTCCAAAAGCATATTCTACACTCAACCAGGGTCGCTTCAGGGACGATATGGCTGAAATGCCTTTTGAACAGCCTTTTAATGAGAATGTACCAACCCTCGAGGAGCTTACCAAGGCCTCCTTAAATGTTTTGAACCAGAACAATGACGGTTTCTTTATCATGATCGAAGGAGGGGCTATTGATTGGGCAGCACATGATAATCATATGGGACGAATGATTGAGGAACAATATGACTTCAATAACGCTATACAGGCCGCCGTAGAGTGGGTGGAAACATACAGCAGCTGGGAGGAAACATTGATCATAGTGACCAGCGATCATGAATGTGGTTACCTGACCGGCCCAAATCATCCCACACCTGTTAATGATTTTGTTGTGAACCGCGGACAGGGGCAATTGCCTGAATATCAATGGAACTTTGGCACCCATACCAACATGTTGGTGCCCTTTTATGCAAAAGGTCCGGGAACGGAGTTGTTTCAAATGTTTGCCGATGAAGAGGATCCGGTTCACGGACCTTTCCTGCAGAACACAGAAATCGCACATTCCATTTTCCTGATGTGGGGAAAGCCGGAAATTGAGGTACACAGGCTTACACAGTAAAGTTACGAGTTACGCGTTTTTATCCGTGTTCAATCCGCTGCACCCGTGTCATTCGCGTGCAAACTTTTCAATGGAACGCAGATGACGCGGATGCGACAGATTAACACGGATTTTGTATATTCCGGCACACCGGTCAATCCCTGTGCCTGCAGGTGGAATAACCTCAGCCTCAATCTTAATCCCGAATCGTAAACGCTCGGGACTTCGCTTACGCTCAGCCTTGATCTTGTCCTTTACCTACTCCATAACAATATCATACGGCAGGCGGGTCAGGATTCCTGTCATTTGCTCAACATCCTGAAGAGCCTGATAATATTTATATGCCCCTCCGAGTTCTTTTTTTACCATTTTGGTTTTGATGCCACCAAACTCTTCCATAAGCTGTGTCAGGAAATCTTTTCTGATTGGATATTCCTTGATACGGTACTCCTCAAGTTCCGCAAGCTCAGCAGCTTTCCGGATGGCGACATCAAGTCCGCCAAAATCATCAATCAGTCCGTTTTGTTTGGCTTCAACGCCGCTCCATACACGTCCGCGTCCAAGCTCATCCACTACATTAACGGGAAGATTTCTCCCTTTAGCTACATGGCCAATAAATGTATCATATACTTGCCCGATCGACTCCTGAATGATCTGACGTTCCGCGTTGGTTAGGGGTCTGGAGATGGAGCCCAGGTCAGCGAAGCGGTTGGTTTTTACATTGTCAAAAGTGATGCCGATCTTGTCATTAAAGAACTCCTGCATGTTCGGCACCATGCCGAATACGCCAATCGAGCCTGTAATTGTGGTTGGGCTTGCAACAATCCAATCGGCAGCGCAAGCGATGTAATAGCCTCCTGATGCTGCCACGTCGCCCATGGTTGCCACAACAGGTTTTACATCCGATGCAAGTTGCACTTCCCGCAAAATCACATCAGAAGCCAGGGCACTGCCACCCGGTGAGTTGATCCTGAAAACGATGGCCTTTACATTGTCGTCAAGGCGCGCTTCTCTGATGGCACCGGCGATACGGTCGGAACCAATGACACTTTCACTGCCTTCACCGGAAACGATGCCTCCTGTGGCATAAACAACAGCAATCCTGTCTCTTGTCCTGGGTATTTGCATGCTTTTCGGGCGGGGAGCCTTGGCGTATTTTTCCGGAGAAACAAAATTGATGTTATCCTCTTCTCCGATTTCCAGCCGCTGCCGCAAGATATCCATGATTTCATCCCTGTAGGCAATACCGTCGATCATTTCATAGGCCTTGGCCGTTTCCGCATTGCGTGTCTTTAAACCATCCGCAACCTCAGTTATATGGTTAATGGTCAATCCGCGTGACTCGGCAATGTCTCCCGTCACGTTGTTCCAGATTGCACTGATATAAGAAAGGATCTGTTCCCTGTTCTCCGGACTCATGTCTTCCCGGAAAAAGGGCTCACCTGCACTTTTATACTCTCCGTGACGGATAATTTGCGGGTCGATGCCCAGCTTGTCAAGCATGTTCTTCAGGAAAACCAGTTCGGAGTTAATCCCTCTGAAGTCAATCACCCCTTCCGGGTGCAGATAGATCTCATCCGCTACACTTCCAAGGTAATAGGCGTTTTGCATATAAAACTCACCATAACTGATCACGAACTTGCCCGATTCACGGAAATCATTCAAAGCCTGTCGAACTTCGTGGAGCGTACTCCAACCCGCAGGAATCGCACTGATATCCAGGAAGATCCCTTCAATGTTGTCATCTTCCCTGGCCATTTGGATTTGATCCAGGAGTTCATTCAACCCTATCGCCTTGCTTAATGACAATGACATAAAATCAAATGAATCAAAGGGGTTGCGACCTCCCCGGTCAACAATTTCTGTTGTGAGCTCAAGATGAAGCACCGACTTTTTATCGATAGCAACCGTGTCGCGTCCTGCCATACTCGCAATTGAGGCGATCATGACAATGGTGATGAAAAAAACAAGCACCATGGTGAGAAAGAATCCCAGCATCGATGCAAACATAAATTTAAAAAACTGTTTCATGGTTTTAAAATTGAATGATTAATAAAAAAACAAGCTAAGATACAAATATATCATTTATACTTTATTACGTTTTGTCACAAAAACCCCAACCGGCTTTTTGTTTTGAAGAGATCTGTCCGGAAATCAATTATGATTAGGATTTACACTGCTGTTTTGTTTTTCTCCATGTTCAATTGAAAATTGTCCTGTATATTTGTTTTTTATTTTTTTGATACTGCTTCATGTACACTGCATATGTTCTTTTTGGGGGCAATGAGGGCAATGTTCCTTTTCTTTTCAGGGAGGCTGCTTCTCTGATGGATGAAGCCGGATTGACCGTCACAGAAAAGGGTTCATTGTTTCAAAGTGATGCATGGGGAGAAGGCGTTCAGGGTACGTTTTATAACCAGCTGATGATCTTGCGTGTCGGTCTGGAGCCTTGGGATCTGTTGTCCGTTTTGCTTGAAATTGAGCGCAAGCTGGGCAGAAAAAGGGAGGAGGGGGTTGTTTCAAATCGTACCATCGATATTGATATCCTGCTTATAGATGATTTGATCGTTTCACTTCCGGGTCTCACGATTCCGCACCCGCGATTGCATCAGAGAAGATTTGCGCTGGTTCCGTTATGTGAACTGGTTCCATCCCTGATCCATCCGGTTATGGGCAAGTCCATGTTGCAGTTGTTGCAAGATTCAACGGATCAACTCATGGTGGAAAAGGTAGAGAAGAAAAGATATCCGGATATTTCACCAAATGAATAAAACACTATGCGATATAACTACATTGCCATTGAAGGAAATATCGGGGCGGGCAAGACATCACTCGCCACACGGATTGCCAATCAGTTTAACGGCAAACTGATTCTTGAACAATTTGAGGAAAACCCCTTTCTGGCTAAGTTTTATGATGATCAGGAAAAGTATGCTTTCCCTCTCGAACTGTCATTTCTGGCCGACAGGTATCAGCAGCTCAAAACAGAGCTCGCCCGGCAGGATCTCTTCACCGATTTTACCATATCTGACTATTTTTTGAACAAATCCCTCATCTTTGCCCGTAAAACACTGAAGGATGATGAGTATCAGTTGTTCAGGACATTGTTTAATATTATGAATGCCAACTTGCCACGTCCTGACCTACTTGTGCATTTATATGTTAAAACAAACAGACTTCAGCAAAACATCAGGCATCGCGGAAGGGATTATGAACAGCGTATTCCTGACGATTATCTTGAAAAGATTCAGGAAAGCTACTTCAATTATCTGAAGCAACAGCCTGAACTTCGTATTTTGCTTCTGGATGTCAATACCATCGACTTCGTGGCATACAATGACCATCTGAAAATGGTGCTGGACACGATTGACAGGGATTATCCCCGTGGTATGACCAGTGTTAGGTTGTCACCTAAATAAAAAAAGCCCGGTGCAACACACCGGGCTTTTTTATTTGATTCGAAGTAGCTTTTATCTGACAATGTCCTGAAATTCACTTTGACCAAAGAACTGAACGAATTCACGATCATTGGCTGCCATGTTTTTCAGGTTAGCATTAAATTCAATGGCTTTCCTCAGGTTGTTGTAGAGTGCGGTTGCATCATTGTTTCTGGCTGCAATAACGGCTTTCAGGTAGGCAACCTGGCCGCATTCCGGTGCACAATTCAACGTGTTGATGGCAGCACTCTGGTTGTCAACCATCAATTGCGCGAGCGCCACATTGTAGAGGCAGGTGTAGCCGGAGAAAGATGCAAGGGCATCACGATAGTCTCCGCTTCTGATCTGCAGCACACCCATGTTGTAACTCACATTGATGCCTTGTGCCCTGGCAGACTGGAAGAGTGATTTTGCGCTTTCATCATCGTATTGCCATGCAGCAACAATGCCCAGGTTGTTTTGAACGTGGCCATTGCCTGGGGCAAGCTGATTGGCTCTTTCAAGGTAAGATGCAGCTTGTTCTACCTCTTTCATTTCCAGAAGAATTGCTGCGGCATTGTTGAACCCTTCGTAGCTATTCGGGAACAAATCAGTGGCTGAACGATAAATGGCAAGCTGTGTTTGCTTGTTATCTGTAAGCGTCGCGGCAAAGAGCAATTCGTCCTGGTCCAGTTCTGCCGGGTTGCTGATAGCCAGGTCGGCGATTTCTTCGTCAGAACGCTTTGGTTCATAAGCATGCACAGTGATTTCTGCACGACGAAGGGGTTCAAGAATCTTCTCGATTTCCGCATAAATTAAAGTCATGTCTTTAATTCTTCTTTCTCTTTCCGCAGGTGCAATCTGTGAGTTGATTACGTTCGCAATGATTTGCTTGTCGGGAAGGTCGGAAGCATTCAGTTTTGTCATGAATCCGTCAAAGTCTTCTCCTTTGGCATCAACCCTAAGCTCAGGCGTTTCAATGTCTTTCTGACTGAAGAGATTCCTGATGTACCGTTCTCCGGTTTCAGCACGGTTTTCAGAAAGCTCCATGTTGAAAGCGATCTCTCCCTCGGGGGAAGCCCATGCGTCTACTTCAACAGCTTTCAACTCCCAGCCTCTTTCGATAAATTCTGTAAGTTCACTGATTCTGGCGCGTGCTTCTTCAGCGCGGTTCAGGTCAAGTCTCCAGTTCAGGTTGTGGCGCATATAGGCAAAATAAATATCCGCCGTTTTGGAAACAATAACTTCTTTTTCATAGCCGTGGGGGGCTATTGAAACCAGGTGGTCATTCTTGATAAATTGTGATGTGTTGATCACCCCATCAGCCACTTTTCTGTCAGGAAGTTGTGTTGCCCTTTCCTCGCGTCCCTCACGATAAACTGTGGCGCGGATGTAAAGCTCGGATGCGAGCATTTCCGGTTCGAACGAAATCACGTTGTTGAGGTTGATGGTCGTTGACTGATCCCGATTGATCATTCTTCCCTCAGTAGTGGTATTGCTGCCGCGTAGTACAACAGTTTCAAGCTCTTTTTCGGTGCCTTCGTATTTCAGAACAGGGGTGAGCTCAACCACAGCTTTGCGATGAAAATACCCTTCACTGATGTCCCCTTGCACCTCAGCTGCTACCTGGCCGCCGTGGTTCTCCAGGGGATTGGTCTCAGGGGTAAATCTAACCCCTTCATCATAGTTATTTACCATTCTGTTTAAGCCGCAGCTGGCAAATAACCCGGCTGAAATTAGCACAATGGCTAACAGTTTAAAGTTAATGTTTTTCATAATTAATTTTTTTGTATTGGTTAATCCTAATGCTTTGGTTTAATTATTTTCTAACAAAATAATGAAGTACAAATATAAAAAAACTATTGCACAATAATACTTACAGGCAAAAAATACTTTAAAACTTAGTTTGTTAATCGATGTTTCTACTGTTTTCCAGACTATCGTTTTGATTAAATATTGCTCTTAAGTTTTGTGTATTTGCAAAATAGTATTATTTTTGCACTCCTTTTCAGAAAAACTGAAAATAGCACGGCCCGTTCGTCTAGGGGTTAGGACGCCAGGTTTTCATCCTGGTAACAGGGGTTCGATTCCCCTACGGGCTACTAAAATTTAAAAAAACACATACACTTTATTTATATTTAAGCTATTATGGCAAATCACAAATCGGCTAAGAAACGGATTCGTTCAAATAATGCGAAAATGTTGAGGAACAGGTATTACGCTAAAACAACACGTACCGCTATCAAAGGTCTCAGAAAGACTGAAAACAAGGAGGATGGACTCAAAAACCTGCCACGCGTCATCTCCTTGATCGATCGGTTGGCCAAGAAAAACGTGATCCATAAGAACAAGGCATCAAACCTGAAGTCAAAAATGACCCGGTACGTCAATAAATTGCAATAGTTTTTACTGCATACGGCCCGTTCGTCTAGGGGTTAGGACGCCAGGTTTTCATCCTGGTAACAGGGGTTCGATTCCCCTACGGGCTACTGAAAAGACCTTTCGCCAAGAAAGGTCTTTTTTTGTTTGAAAAACGCGAAAAAATATCTTAAATTGCGAAAAATTCAAACGAAACAAATGGGTAAAAATCGATATAAACTATCATCCAGCGGAATAAAAAGCTGGGCGGAGGATGACAGACCCCGGGAAAAAATGTTGTCAAAAAGCAGCAAAGCATTATCTGATGCAGAATTGCTCGCTATCGTTATCGGTTCCGGAACCAAAGACCTTTCTGCAGTGGAATTGTCGCGGCTCATTCTGAGTAAAGTATCAAATAACCTATCAGAGCTGGCCCGACTTCGGATACATGATCTGATGAAGTTCAAAGGAATAGGCGCAGCAAAAGCAATCAAGGTAAATGCTGTGATGGAACTTGGCCGACGCCGGCGAATGTCGGAGGCGCTCAGAAAAAACGTGATCATTAGCAGTAAAGATGCATTTGAAGTGATGCAGCCGTTGATTGGTGACCTTCCTCATGAGGAGTTCTGGATCATTACCCTTGCCAGAAACAAAAATATACAAAAAACCATTTCTGTTAGCGAAGGAAGCGTAACCGGTACAGTGGCAGATCCCAAAAAAATTTTCAGGCTGGCACTTGAAGACAATGCCGCCGCAATAATTATATGTCATAACCACCCAAGTGGACAGATCAAACCGAGTAATTCCGACATCCAAATCACAAATAAATGCAAAGAGTCCGGAATATCACTGGATATGCCCGTGCTTGACCACTTGATTGTTACAAGCCATGATTATTTTAGTTTTTCTGACAATGGCTTGCTGTGAAACAAACCCCAGGGATGCTGTAGCCGTTGGTTTCCTAAAATAAAAAATACCATTAACTTTACATTTTCTTACCAATACCCAAGTTCATGATGCTGGTATATTGTCCAAAACCCACGAACAGAGTTTATTATGTCTGTGACCTGCTGCTTGGAAACCTTCTGGGAACGGAATGGGAGTTAACCAACAAGGAAGAGGTGTTTCTCGCATATGACGGTCCTAAGATCAGCTATACCAGGAATGTGATCAAAACAAAATCTGTCCATATCCCGGCATTTGGATTTCTCCAGGAACGGGGTGTTCATTATTTTCGGCCGGAAATAAGGTGGGATCAAGACCTTCCTTTGTTGTTTCCTGCTTTTGATGATCACGACATAAACTTCGACCTTTTTTCAGCAGCTTTTTTTATGGTGAGTCGTTACGAAGAATACCTTCCCCATAAAACAGATGGTTTCGGCAGGTTTGAAGCCGCAGAATCCTTTGCATTTAAAAACCATTTTCTTCAAAAACCGGTTGTCAACCATTACGCCCTTATACTCAAAAAGCATCTGCTGAATATGTTTCCTGATTTATCTCTCCCTGATCAGACCTTTGCTTTTTTACCGACATACGATATAGATGTTGCCTATGCTTACAAGGGTCGGGGCTTGATTCGCAGCATGCTTGGAGCTATCAGATCGCTTGGGCAAAGAGATCTGGCGGCTATCAAAGAACGGTTCAGTGTGCTGCTTTGGAAAAGACAGGACCCATTTGACACGTATGATTATCAATTGAGTCTGTTTAAGCAAAGCGGAATCAAAGCCAGTTACTTTTTCTTGCTTGGTGATTATGGCTATTATGACAAAAACATTGCCCACTATTCCAAATCCCTGATCACGCTTATCAAAAAGATCGGAGACTATGCAAATGTTGGCATCCACCCCAGCTTTGCGTCAAATAGTGATGAGGCCCTTCCGGATGTCGAAACTAAACGACTCAGCAATATACTGAATCAGGAGGTAAAAATCAGCAGACAGCATTATCTGAAGCTTCACATACCGGGAACCTATCAAAAATTGCTCAAAACAAATTTGACTCACGACTTTACTATGGGGTTTGCCAGTCAGCCGGGGTTCAGGGCCGGGATTTGTTCTCCTTTCAGGTTTTATGATCTGCAATCGGAAAATAGTACATCACTCATCATTGTTCCTTTTGCTGTGATGGATGGAACATTCAGACAGTACCTCGGGCTCAACCCTGAACAATCTTTTGCTATTATTAAAAAACTGATCGACGAAGTTGTGAAAACAGGGGGCACATTCGTAAGCCTCTGGCACAACGACTCTCTTTGCGATTGCGGTCCATGGAAAGGGTGGAGGGATCTTTACGAAAGAATGTATCACGCTGCTGCAGAACAACACAAAAAAAAATAATGATCCGGTATATAACACATAACAAAATAGAGTTTGACAAATGGGATCAATGCATAGATAATTCCGTGAATGGAATATTCTATGCATATTCCTGGTATCTGGACATGTGTGCACCATCATGGGATGCGCTTGTTATGGATGATTACAATGCTGTAATGCCGCTTCCTCACAAAAAAAAGTATGGCATCCATTATATTTATCAACCATTCTTCATTCAGCAGCTGGGAGTGTTCAGCCGCGACAGCAATGCCTGCGACCTTACCGGGCAGTTTTTAAATACCATTCCGTCACACTTCCGTTATGTAGATATTAACCTGAATATATACAACAAACTTCCGCAAGAACATCAGGCAATCAGTGGAATGGGAATCACCCACGAACTGGATCTTATTTTGCCCTACGATCGTATCAGAAAGAACTATTCCGGAAATATCAAAAGAAACATCAAAAAAGCGGAGACAAAGGGCGTGTTTGTCACCGCACATTCCCGGCCGGAAGATTTGATTCTTGCTTTCCGTCAAAACAAAAAATCTTTCCAGGTTCCCTACAGGGAAAGTGATTACAAACTTCTTAAACACCTTATTTATTCCGGGCTGCACAAGGGAATGGTCGATATTTTAACCGCCTATTCCGGTACAAATAACTTTTGCGCGGGTATTGTATTCTTTAAAAGCCATCAAAAAACAGTGTGGCTTTTTTCCGGTTCTACCCCTGAAGCAAGGGAAAACGGTGCTATGAGCCTGCTCGTTGATCATTATATCAGATCTAATGCAGGGAAAGAGATGGTGCTTGACTTTGAAGGTTCGGTAAACCCTGGTTTGGCACGTTTTTACAAAAGCTTTGGTTCAAAAGAATGCTTGTTTTTACAAATCAGGCTGAACCGTATGCCTTGGATAGTCAGGCCGCTCTTAAAGGGTGCACTTAAACTGAAAGCCAATAGCAGGCGTCTGTTTTGATTTGATTTTTTTTTATTTCTTTTGTGAATCGCTTTGCAAAGAGTGTTTTGCTGGCTGTAAATGATTAATTTTGGACAATTAATAATGTAGCTTGTTTCCATCAATGGGATATCAGCTAAAGACGTGACCGGATGATACATATTTTAGGAAAAAAATCTTCTATTCTGAATCAGTATATCGCAGAAATGCGTGATTCAGAAATACAACGTGACAGTATGCGTTTCAGGCGTAATATGGAACGTGTCGGTGAAATTATTGCGTATGAAATCAGTAAAACCCTAAACTGGAGTAGCAAAGAGGTGGTTACTTCACTGGGTGTGGCCAACTGCGAGGTTCTGGATCAGCAACCGGTGATTGCAACGATTCTCAGAGCAGGCTTGCCATTGCACCAGGGTTTACTGAATGCTTTTGACAGGGCAGAAAATGCTTTTATTTCAGCATATAGGAAACATGGAAAAGACGGCCGTTTCGATATCAAGGTTGAATATGTTTCCGGTCCGCCCCTTGCAGATAAATTTTTGATTATCAGTGACCCCATGCTTGCCACCGGAGCGTCTATGGTGTTGAGCTACAAAGCGCTTACCAGGAAAGGAGCCCCGGTTCATACCCATATTGTTTCCGTTCTCGCAAGTAATGAAGGGGTTGAATATGTGAAGAAGAATATGCCAGATGATAATTACACCCTTTGGCTGGGAGCCGTTGATGATGAATTGACTGCCAGAGCTTATATTGTACCCGGACTGGGAGATGCCGGTGATCTGGCTTTTGGCAGCAAAATATAATTGTTTTTAAAATGCGTCTGATTTTTACAGTTCTTTTTGAAAACCTGAAGATTGCTCTGGAATCAATCCGCAGCCATCTGTTACGTGCTTTGCTGACCGTACTGATTATTGCTTTCGGGATCATGGCTCTTGTAGGAATACTCACAGCTATCGATTCGATCAAACTTTCCATTACGGATAACTTTGCCAGGCTCGGTGCCAATAGCTTTTCTGTCCGCAACAGAGAAATGGTTGTTCAGACGGGTTCAGGTGGGGTACGACCCCAGGTTTTCAGACGCATCACCTATGATGAAGCAGTTTCTTTTAGGGAGAAGTTCGATTTTCCTGCCTTCGTTAGCCTTTCTGTGTGGGGCACAGGCAATGCTACTGCACGGTACAGGGGTAATGAAACCAACCCGAATGTTCGTGTAATCGGCAGTGATGAGCATTATCTTGTAACATCCGGGCTGGAACTGGCCTCGGGTCGAAATTTCTCAAATACAGAGCTGCAATACGGAGCCAATGTGGTTATCTTAGGCCATGATGTGGTAAATACGTTGTTTCCCGGGGATGCAGATCCGCTTGGTGCCGTTGTCAGTCTTGCCGGTCGGCGCTACCAGGTTATTGGCGTTTTGCAACAGCAGGGTTCGGCTTTTGGCTTTACAGACGATTTGAACTGCATCATTCCTTACATGACTGTACGTCAGGATTTTTCCCGTCCTAACATGAATTATACCATCAATGTCAGCACTTTTGATCTCGAAAGTCTGGAAGATGCCATTGGAGAGGCTACCGGATTGTTTCGGATTATCCGGGGAGTTCGACTGGGCGAACCAAACAGTTTTGATATTGCAAAAAGCGATAACATCGCTCAGGCATTGATCGAAAACATCAGATTTGTGACTCTCGCTGCCACTATCATCGGCCTTATCACCCTCATCGGTGCTGCCATCGGCCTGATGAATATTATGCTGGTCAGCGTAACGGAGCGTACACGGGAGATTGGTATTCGTAAAGCACTGGGGGCCACCCGGGCAGTTATCAAGCAACAATTTCTCTCAGAAGCCATCGTTATTTGTCAGATAGGTGGCGCCGTTGGAATTGTTTTGGGAATGCTTGCCGGGAACGGAATCTCCGTTTTGGTTGGCAGCCCGTTTATCATCCCCTGGCTTTGGATCCTGTCAGGAGTTGCCATCTGTTTTGGCGTGGGGGTGATAGCAGGATATTATCCTGCTGCCAAAGCTTCAAAGCTGGATCCAATAGAATCACTGCGTTACGAATAAAACATAAGAACCAGTTATGGAAAAACTTACAAAAATTGTTGCCACAATTTCAGACCGGAATTGTGACTCCGACTTTATATGTGCACTATACGAAGAAGGGATGGATGTCGTCCGTATTAATACCGCTCACCAGATCCCCGACCAGACCTTGAAGATCATTGAAAATGTGCGCAGCGTTTCGATCAGGGTTCCATTTATGGTAGATACCAAAGGGCCGGAGGTTCGTACCAACGCTTCAGATGAAGAGGTTGCTGTTATGAAAGGGCAAATGATCCGCGTTGAGGGCCATAAGAGCAAGCCTTCTGACA
Source organism: Bacteroidales bacterium (assembly GCA_007123065.1). GTDB lineage: Bacteria > Bacteroidota > Bacteroidia > Bacteroidales > UBA7960 > PUPG01. The sequence continues at coordinate 14,859 of SKSI01000064.1, read as the reverse complement.
AGGATTGCATTTATGTGAACTACCCGGATTTTATAAACCATCTTGAACCGGGCAAAATGATTATGATAGATGATGGAGACATTGCCCTTTGTGTTGCGGAGAAACATGCGGATCACCTTATCTGCAGCGTGGAGAACAGCGGTACGATCAAAGGAAAGAAAAGCGTAAACCTTCCCGGAACAGTCATTACCCTGCCTTCACTCAACGATAAGGACATTGAATACATACACTTTGCCATCAAGCATAAGCTTGATTTTATTGCCCATTCATTTGTAAGAAACAAAGAGGATCTGCTTGCTATACAAAAGATACTGGATGAACATGAAAGTCCGGTTAAGCTCATTGCAAAGATCGAAAATCAGCAGGGCGTTGATAATATTGATGAAATCCTGGATCACTGCTACGGCATTATGATCGCCCGGGGAGATCTTGCCATTGAAGTTCCTGCCGAAAGAATTCCCGGAATTCAGGCTTCCCTTATTAAAAAATGTATCCGCAGAAAAAAAGCTGTGATTATTGCCACACAGATGCTGCACTCAATGATACAGAATCCGCGTCCGACCAGGGCAGAGGTCAGCGACATCGCGAATGCCGTTTTTAACGGAACAGACGCCGTGATGTTAAGCGGAGAAACAGCTTTTGGAAATTATCCGCTGGAATCCCTCAAAATGATGACCCGTACCGTTCGGGAAGCAGAAAGAAGCCGTTCATTCAACATCGACAGCAACGTTTTGCCCCACGACAACTACATCTCGGTTTTCCTGAGTAAAACAGCTGTGCGTACCATCTCGAAACTAAATACCAAAGCGATCATTACCGATACCGACACGGGAAAAACAGCCAGGTACCTGTCTGCTTTCCGCGGCCGCACGCCAATCTATGCCCAATGCTATGAAGAGCGTGTGATGCGTGAACTGGCTCTCAATTACGGAGTATTTGCCGATCATATGGATGTGGAAACATCCAAACAAACATTTATCAAAACAACCTTGTCAGGACTAATCGGTCAGGGAGAAATTAATGAGGGCGACCTCATCGTAGTATTGGCCGGAAATTTTGGAAAAAAGGCCGGCCCTTCCTTTGTGGAGATCAGCACAGCCAGGAATATGCTGCAGGAGGGCGATCGCTAATTGCCTGATGATTGCTGCCATTCAAGCGTAGACAGCAAATGCCATATGTCGCGGTTGATAAAATCGATCACCGGTGCCAGTGAATCGTTGTTGGGTGTTGTTTCAAAGTACAATGCGCCCCGCAAAAAGTGATCTGTACTGTCAGTTGCATAAAATTGCAGCGGGGAAGCTGCTTCCCTTCCTCTGATGCGGAATAGCATCCCAAATACCCTGCTTTCTTCCATCATAAACTGCTCATCGTGGATGGCAGTCGCTTTGGGAATGTGCTTATGCACAAAGGTATGGGCGTCGTCAAGGTATTTGTAAAGGTTTTCCTGGTCTGCAACAGGCTTATAGCTTAAGTGAAGACGCGCGCTGAAGCTGTCAAACACAACATCTGCCCAATATGGTTCTGCCCAGGACCTGCTGTCGGGGACAAATTCTGCGTATGCGGGATACTGAAAACGGTAAGGAAACCCTGCATCAAACACCTGATATTCTTTTTCCGGCAAGGCAATTCGGAAATATCCACGGGGCTTAGGAGCCTCGTACTGCCCGCAGGCAAAGAAAAAAGAGGATAAAGTCAGAATAACGAAAAACCTTCTCATGGGTCTATGCCTTGATTTTTACCTTGATACGTTTGATCCGGCGGTTGTCAACAGCCTCTATTTCAAACTCAAAAAGGTGGTACTTTATTTTGGCACCTTTAAAAGGAATCTCCTGTTTGATTTCAAGAATCAGCCCGGCAAGAGTATCCGCTTCCCCCCTTATCTCATCAAAAATATCATCTTCAGTACCTGTGATTTTACAGAAGTCCTTCAGCAAGGTTTTTCCTTCAAAAACAAACGTGGTATCATCAACTTTAGAGTAAATGGCCTCTTCCATATCAAACTCATCATTGATTTCACCTACAATCTCTTCGAGAATATCCTCAAGTGTAACCAGTCCTGCAGTTCCGCCATATTCATCCACCACAATGGCCATGTGGATCTTTTTCTCCTGGAACTCCTTCAGCAGATCATTGATTCTTTTGCTTTCAGGCACAAAAAATGCATTACGCAACAAATCCTGCCATTTGAAATCGTCTTCCTTGTCAAGGTGAGGGAGGAGGTCCTTGATATATAAGATACCTTCCACGTTATCAAAGTTATCGCGATAAACGGGTATGCGGCTGTATCCTGCTTCACGTATAATTTTGATCAGTTCTTTGAAAGGTGTCTCTTTCTCAACGGCAACTACATCAACCCGTGATTTCATAATCTCCCTTACATAGATGTTGCCGAAACGTACTATGCCCCGCAACAGCTTTTTGTCTTCCTCGCTGGTAGTTTCATCGGAAGTGATTTCAAGGGCGTGCGACAGTTCGTTCATGCTAAGGTTGGGTCTTTTTTTCTCCATCCGTTTGTCGATGATACGGGTTGTTTTCACAAGCAATGAACTCAGCGGAAACAAAAGGTGTCTGAGCAGCAACAAGGGGCTGGCCATCACCTTAGAGAACCTTACCGGGAATCGGGCAGCGTAGACTTTTGGCAGTATTTCTGCAAATAAAAGGATGATGAACGTTACAGCAGCAACCTGTATGAGGAATTGCACGATGGGGTGCAGGTTGGAAGCAAATATGGCACTGAAGACAAAAGTAGACAGGATGATGATGGCAATATTGAGCACATTATTGCTGATCAGTATGGTAGCCAGCAAACTGTTGGGGCGTTCAAGAAGCGCCAGTATCTTTTTGTCGACAGCATGTTTTTGTTTCCTGATGCGGGCAATGTGATGGTGGGTAAGTGAGAAATAGGCAATCTCAGAACCGGAAATCATGGCTGATAAAAACAACATCAATATCATTGTCCCCAGTCCATAGAGGACATCAGGTGAAATGCTGCTCAGCATTGTAATCAGGTGTGCAGTCAGGAATAAATAAGGGTCAGGTGATTCTTCCAAGTTGAGTTATTTCTTTTTTTGGTGCAAAATTAATACATTTTCAGGACAACAATGGTCAGAAAGTTAATTGTCCTCCGCAAACCATTCAGCGTATGATGATGCGGTTTCATGCAGACGGAGGGAATGAAGTTGTACCCCATCAGGTAAAGCTTTTTTAATTCTGCCGGCAAAGTCCCGGATCATATTTTCGCAGGTTGGCTGATAGGGTACTGCAGCCAGCTTGCCAAAAAGGTTGTTCTTTTCTGCCAGACTGGCGTGTGGTGTGTTGGCGTTTACCAGGAGTGCATGATCAAACACATCGACAATGTGTTCATTTACTATCTGTTTGAGTATCGAAAAATCGATCAGCATCCCTTGTTTGGGCGCCCCGGGTGATGCTTCCGGATGCCCTTTAACTGTCACATACAAAATATAGCTGTGGCCGTGAATATTTCTGCAGGGACCGTCATAATTCCACAAGGCGTGTGCTGCCTCAAAACGAAACTCTTTGGTGATGCGAATAACCGGAAGCTTATCCATTATCTGGGTCTTTAAAAGATACAACAAGTTGAGCGACAACCGGCTTAGTAGCTGATTGTGTAAGTATATACTTCCTGTTGTTTGGGTTTCTCAGTGGTTGTCTTATTTGATTTTGGATCTTTCTTCTGTTCCTGGTTTTTTGTTTTGCTTGTATAGGTGATGGAATAATTGCCGGTTGTTTTCTTTTTTTGGATTCGAAAAGGGATCTTGATGGTGTTGTCGGTTATTACTCTGACGCCCCTGTTCTTTACCGATTGATAGCTTAGCATCATCACCAGTCTGATGGCCTCTTCATCACAACCGTAACCGATTGATTTGATAATTTCCGGATTCGTCACTTCCCCTTTACCTGTTACCTTGAACTTGACGATCACATCCCCTTCAATTTTATTTTCCAGTGCTTCTTTTGGATAACGAAGGTTTTCCCTGATGAATCTCTTCAGCAGTTCCTTTCCGCCATCAAGGTGGGGCAGTTTTAGGAATTTCCGTTTTCGTTTTTCCATTCAGGATGTGGTTTTTTGTTTTTGCTGTGTTCTTTAATGAAACGAATGGCATGTTCATTAAATTGCTCGGGTTGGTCTACATTGCAGACGTGTCCTGAGTCCTTAATGGTCACCAGCTCAGCCATGTCGTTTATTGATACCAGTATTTTGACCGGTTTCAGAAACAGATGATCTTCATCACCCATTAGGTATAATGTCGGGATCGGTGGGTTTTGTTCAATCTGGTATTGTAAGAGTGGGTTCACACCTTTGAGGAGTTTAAACCAGCGATTAATCTCCCTTTGATAGATTTTTTGTGCTTCCTTAATGAAGATATAACGACTTTCCTTGTGTCTTCTGTTTGGCATCAGGATACGGGCAAACAACCGGTAGAGCCACATAAAGGGTATGATAGGTTTAAATGCTTTTGCAACCCATACCAAAAAGCGTGATCGGATATTCAGACGTGTAATGGCACCGGCAAGCATCATCGATTCAACACGATCGGGATCCAGTTCGGCAATGACACGGATCAGGATGGTGCCGAGCGACACGCCCATAAAGTGACTTTTTTTGATATTAAGGTGGTTAAGCACCTCAACAACATCCATGCTGATGTCTTCGAACGTATATTCCCTGCCCATGTAGGCGCTAAACAGGTCGCGCGAACGACCGTGTCCGCGCAGGTCAACAACCAGCACGTTGAAGTGCTTTGCAAGCTCACGAATTTGCTTGAACCATACGATGGAACTGCCGCCGACGCCGTGTATCAATGTTACCCAAGGCACATCGTCGCCGAGAATGTAGGTTTTGTAAAAAAGCCGTTCGCCGTTTTCAGAGAAGTTCTCTTTTTTGTGCAATCCTTCCAACGCTTCCCTGCCAGGATTATCCATGTTTTTTTAGGGTTTGGCAACAATGACGTATTAAAATGCAAAGATAAGCAATTTCTTTAAGGCTTATCGTGTCAGTTATTAAAGAAAGCGCTTTAGAAAAAAGCCATTGATTTCTTTGCTTAGAGCGGATTGCTCAGGTCAAAGTCTACCCGGAGCCGTTTTTCACCATCGCGTTCCAGACGATAGGTAAAGGTGGTAAAGTCTGCGTCAATCCTTACCGTCCATATGTTGCCTCCCCCTCCTTCAATCAGGTCGGCAGTGTAGGCATCGGCCGGAAAGTGCTGGACGAAGGCATTCCCCGACTGGTCGGCATAACCGCCATATAGAGACTCCTCCTCCGGGGTGCCATCAGGATAACGATGGTCATGGCGGAAGCGCAGCCGGCCTTCCTCTGCCAGAAACATCCACGTGCGCGACTGGTCCTCGCCTACATGAAATGGTATGAGGATGCGATCCGGCTCACAAACATCAACATGCATCACCATGTCCAGATGTGCCCACCCGGATGCGTGATGGCTTCTGTATATCTGCTCGCCGGCAAACGATTTTCCGCACAAGCTTGCAAGATTGTTAAAAAATGCCTGGTGCGTTTCAGAAATAAGGTGTCCTGCCTGGAATGTCCCTGAATCATCAGCAGGCTGTTGACGCGGGCCGCATCCTGCCACGGATAGTCCTGCCAGTAAGATAATAATTATTGAAATATGTCTCATAATAATAATGGATTGATGAGGAATTTTTGATTAGTGAAACACAAAGATAATATTTCGTGTAAATTTGTTCTCTATGAAAGCTAAAAATGCGATGAATGCAATCCTTTCCGTAAATAACCTGTCTGTCGGATTTGATGCTGACGGTGACTTTGTGCAAGCTGTTGATGGCATTCATTTTGATCTTATGCCAGGCGAAACGTGTGCCCTGGTTGGAGAGTCCGGATCCGGAAAGTCGGTCTCTGCTCTGTCTGTTATGCGCCTGCTGAGCAGAAGTACCGCCCGCATATTGTCCGGAGAGGTTTTTTTTAAGCATCCTGAAAAAGGACAGATCGATCTGCTGAAGTGTACAGACCGTGAGATGCAATCGATAAGGGGACGCCATGTCGCTATGGTTTTTCAGGAGCCGATGACGTCCTTGAACCCGGTGAAACGCTGCGGACAACAACTGGTTGAAACACTGTTATGGCACAACCAGGGCGACAGTAAATTTGCGGAAGCCAGGGCGCTGAAGATGTTTGAGGAAGTGAAGTTGCCCGAACCGAAGCGGGTGTATCGTGCGTGGCCGCACGAGCTTTCAGGTGGCCAGAAGCAACGGGTTATGATCGCCATGGCGATGGCCTGCAACCCCTCCATATTGATTGCCGATGAACCTACAACCGCGCTCGACGTGACCGTCCAGAAAAGCATCCTTGAGCTCATCCGTAAGCTTCAGGAAACGCACGGAACATCCGTTCTTTTCATATCACACGACCTGGGTGTGGTTCGTCAGATCGCAGAAAAGGCAGCAGTGATGCGGAATGGCAAAATTGTTGAACAGGGCAGGGTAGAGGCAGTATTCTCCAATCCGCAACACCCTTATACCAAAGCGTTGATCGCATGCCGGCCACCTTTGGATGCCCGGCCCGAACGGCTTGCCGTTGTAAATGATTTTTTTGCTGACACGATCGTGAAAATACCGGAGAAAAAAATCACTCCGGTTGACCAAACGCAAAACCCCCTTTTGGAGGTTCAAAACCTGCGTACGTGGTATGTGACCAGAAAAAGCATCTGGGGGAAACCCCTGAACCACTTTAAGGCTGTAGAAGACATCAGCTTTACCGTTTACAAAGGGGAAACACTTGGATTGGTCGGAGAATCGGGCTGCGGAAAAACCACACTCGGCAGAAGCATTATGCGTTTGATTGAACCGCACTCCGGACAGGTCCTCTACAATGGAAAGAATATCGCGCTACTCTCATCGTCGGAGCTGCGAAAGCTGCGCCCCAGGTTTCAGATCATCTTTCAGGACCCTTATGCTTCACTGACACCGGGAATCAGTGTTGGCAATGCCATCATGGAGCCTATGCGCGTGCATGGCATCCTCAAAAACAAAAAAGAAAGAAAACAGCGGATTGTTGATCTGCTGCTGCGTGTCGGACTGGAAGAAAAACACTACGATCGTTATCCGCACGAGTTCTCGGGAGGACAGCGCCAGCGAATCTGCATCGCCCGGGCTCTGGCTCTGGACCCGGAGTTTATGATTTGTGACGAGTCCGTTTCAGCCCTGGATGTTTCGGTTCAGGCCCAGGTGTTGAACCTGCTTAATGATCTTAAAAAGGAATTTGGACTTACATTTATATTCATCTCACACGACCTTTCCGTTGTTAAGTATATGTCGGATCGCATCATTGTGATGAAAAACGGACGCATGGAAGAGTTCAATGATGCAGACGAGTTGTATCAGAATCCGCAGAGCACCTATACAAAAAAGCTGATCGAAGCAATCCCTTCACTTTAATTCTGTCCGGGTGCGGGACGCAAGGATTACAAGGCATCCATCATCTCATCGGTGAGCTCCAGATTGTGAAACACATTCTGCACATCATCATCATCCTCGAATGTATCAATAAGCCTTAACACGCCCTGCGCTGCTTCCTTGTCGAGCTTTACCGTGGTTTTAGGGATGCGCTGAAGTTCTGCGTTCTCCGCCTCCACACCAAGCTCCTCAAGTTTTTTGACCATGCTGCCAAAATCTTCCATAGCAGTATAAATATTGTAAAAGCCATCCTCGTGTTCGACGTCTTCTGCACCTGCATCAATTACTTCCATCATAAAATTATCCTCCTCCATATTCTTTTCTTCAACAGCTTTTTCAGTTACTGAAAAAACCCCTTTTCTGTCGAAGAGAAAGCTCAACGCTCCATTTGTCTCCAGCTTGCCGTTGTGTTTGTTCAGGTAAGACCGGACATTCGCTACCGTTCGCTGGATGTTGTCTGTAAGGCATTCAACATAAACGGCAACGCCATGGTTTGCATACCCTTCATAAGTAACCTCCTGGAAGTTGGCGGCATCCTTGTCCGTGGCCTTTGAGATGGCGCGCTGGATATTGTCCTTGGGCATGTTCGCCCCCTTGGCATTTGCAAGGGCAAGCCTCAGACGCGGATTGCCCTCGGGGTCATTCCCGCCTTCCTTTACGGCAACATTGATTTCTTTAATGATTCGTGAGAAGATCTTCGAACGCTTGGCATCCAAGGCACCTTTCTTACGCTTAATGGTTGACCATTTACTGTGTCCAGACATATCTTATCTTTTTTACAAAAATAATCAAATCCTTTTTTTGAAACATAAAAAAGCAACCGGTCTGAAATCCGGTTGCTTTAAAACCAACAGTGTAATCAGAAAAGAAATTGTTCTCAATTAAAAGTTGATGATCCTGATGCCAATATTTACCGGATAAAGCTCCGGACCTTTATCATCCTTGAACATCGAATTCAGTGCATAAGTGGCAAAAAGGTTTACCCTTCCCCAGCCAATACGGGCAATTGCTTCATAACGGAATGGAGTCAGGTGGTAGCTTTTAAAGTCTTTTTCTTTTTCCCGGCTTCCATCGTCACGGTATACGTATTTGGTATGGCTTCTGAGCCTTACTCCGACGTTTACCCCTGCAGCCATATGGAACTGGCTGTTCGGTTTGTTTTGAGCAGTTTGGAACTCCAGCATCAGGGGGGCATTCAGGTGCGAAACAGTTAGCTTGTTTTTACGGAAATTATGAATGGTGTCCGTAAAATGCTCCAGCTGATCATCACCGTGTACCAAGCGGACATTCTGCTCAAAGCGATAGTTGTTCCAGCCTACACCAAGGCCTGTTACCAGACCGAAATTGCTTCTGGCTCCCCTGGCAATAGCCAGATTTTGTTGCCACAAGTTCAGGTTTACAGATACGGAGTTGTTGTATTCAAGGTCCATAAACTTTGTTCCCGGGTCCAGACTAAGGCTGTTTGACGGACTCATGTAGCCGTTAATGCCGAGGTATAGACCTGTCCAGGTATCACGCCATCTGGGTCTGTAGCTTTCCCGTGTCCTTACTTCAGGGCGTTTCCCTTCAGAAATAACAACCTCCCGTTCTCCGACCCTGACGACCACGGTCTCATCTTCTTCAAGAATGGTCGTTTCCTGAGCCCCCGTTTCGTCAATCCCTGAGATACTTGCCGTTCCCGATGTGGAATATCCAACAGTTACGGGGTTGCCCCTGACATTGATGGAAGATGTTCCGCTGGCTTCAGCCTGTATGGACTCCAGAACGTTGATCTGAACATTGGATGTGCCGGAAGAGGTCACTTTGGTTTCCTTGGTTTCCAGACCAAATGCGCGGATAGTTGAAACGCCGCTTGCAATCAGCCTGTGTTTTTCAGCCGACCCTCTTAGATTGACTCCGCTGGCTCCGCTCACTGTTGTGTTCAGAACGACTGTTTCTAAATCCAGGTTCATGCTTGATGCTCCCGATACGTTTAGGGTCAGGGTTTCTGCAGTAAGCGGGTGCACGCTTTCAAAGCTTGTAGCTCCGGATGCGTTTAGAAAGGAAAAGGATGGTGCTGTGATGTGCGCCTCCAGATCACGTAAGTTTCGCGTGCGATGCGCGTAGCTGATGTGCAACACCTTGTCTTTCACTTCAGTTTCAATATGCTCCAAATGCTCCTCCGGGGCTTTGATGGTTAAAGCATACGTGTCGCCCTGACTGAGATATACTTTAAAAACACTGCCGGCGCTGACTCCTGTGAATGGCTCAACGACTCTTTCATCAGTAATAACTTGTGCGTGCAGATTCAGTGCCGTCAGAATGAAAAGTGGCACCATTAATAACCGGATTGTCTTCAAGGTTTTCATAACAGTTAGATTTATTGGTTCTTGTTTTAATTGGTTGCAGTATTCTTGTTCATGTAACTTTCAGGATAGCATATATTAATCTGCAGCTTTTATTGAGCCCAGACCTGATTTATCCACCTGGATTTGCTTTGGATCTCCATAGTATCTGATGGCACCTATACCGCTTAATGATGCCTGTAATCTGTCGGAAGAATAAACATGTGCAGAGCCGGCTCCCGACATACTGATGCGGGTGTCCTTGCTTTTAAGGTGTTCTGCGCGCAGGTTGCTTGCTCCGGATAACATGATGATGTGGTTTTCGGCTTCACCGCTAAAGTTCAGGTTGCCTGCTCCCGAAACGCGGGTTTGTAGATCACCAACCTCGAGCTCCAGCTCGATGTCGGCGGCTCCACTAACCTGAAAAGCCAGCCTGTCAGCAACAACCGGATTCTCTGCCCTTAGTTTGCATGCTCCTCCCACATGTATCTGCTCAAGTGCCGGGTAAGTGATGTGTAACTCCATTTTTGAATGGTTGTAAATGGCATCCTCTGTCGGACCGACATAAAGCGCATCACCCCTCACATCAATAGAAATAAGCTCCTGAAGGTTTTCATCCGTTTTCAGAATCACAACAGGTTCATTCCCGGACTTAAGGATGACATCAAAAACTCCGGTGATGTCGATGCGTTCAAAGTGAGCCACCGGATGAACGGTAGAGATAACATTGCCGTCTCCGCGGATCACGTGCGAGCCGCCAATGTTGCAGGATAACAGAAAAAGACCGCTTATCAATATCATGATTGATAACAAGGGCCGTTGGGTTCTTTTTGTTTTTTTCATGATTGTTTTTTAATGGGTTCGATGGTAAAACGGTTAAGGCATTGCAAAAGTTACAGCTGCTGTCGTTTTTTTTGTTCGTTGTTTGTTATTTTTTGTCATTATGCTTCGCGTCATTTATTGTCTTTTAGCGCTAACGCGCTGTCATTAAAAAAGGCTGTTAGATTTCCAGACATTTCCTGTTGCCTTTATGGTAAAAAATAAAATTTCAACATAGAAGACACAGAGGTTCACAAAGGCCGCAAAAGGTTTTCACGCAAAGCACGCTAAAATGTCATTAGTAGTCCCTTAGTATGAGAAAAAGACAGCCCATAGAAGAATAACTTGCAAAACAAGTTACATAAGAGTCCCTCAATTTTTATATTTGCTAAACTGCACATCTGCTAATTTGCAAATTATCACTTTCCTTCCAGCTTCTTAATCTCAATCTCAACTTTAATACGCACATGCCACGCCTTATTTTACGAAAAAAATGTATTTTCGTACCCGGACAACCTAAAACCACCATCATGAAAAAGAAAAACTACCTGATCATCCTTATCGCAATTATCTTCGCTTCTTGCGGACAAGCACCCCGGCAAGCGGAGCAAGCTAATGAGCTGCTGCCCGAAGAGCAGGCATTCCTTGATAACCTGGCAAGCCTCTGCGGCCAATCCTTCCGTGGAGAAGAAACCTATATGCAGGAGGGTCGTGAAAGCTGGGCACACCTTGATTTTGTGATGCACGTGACCGTGTGCGACGAAGACCGCGTCCATATCCCGTTTCATCTTTCCGACGACACATCACGCACGTGGATGTTCTTTAACGAGGATGGAAGGCTGCGTTTCAGGCATGACCACAGCTATCCTGACGGCACTCCCCACGATCAGACACTTTACGGCGGATATGCAGATGGCGAGGGAACGGCTTTTGCCCAGCACTTCCCAAAAGACGATTATTCAAGAGAGTTGCTGCAAGGGCATTTTGGTCGCGAATGGCACGTCATTCTGGATGAAGAAATGACCAACTTTTCCTATCGCCTCTTATATGATGGCGTTATCGTTTTTCAGGCCGACTTCGACCTGACAAATCCCCTGTAGGGTAAAGGTTCGGAACCTGTTTACAAATCAGCTATTGCCGACAGACTATCTGTCAGCTCCTGAAGCCTGTATCCTGAATTTGCCGAAATCCGTCTGGCAACCAGGAAAAAGGTTACCGATTCCCTGATGGCTGCATCAATGGCCTTTATGTTCCGGCCGGTGTTCAGCTCTTTAATATAACCAAGGTAGGTTAGGTTAAACAGCCATTTGTTCAACTGTTCAAAACCTTCCTTGCTAAAATACCAGGTGTCTCTATATTGGTTGATACCGATATACTTTCTTACCAGAGGGTCATTCAGCATGCCAAGCGCCATCGCGGCCTTGCTTTGTCTGGATGACCATTTCTTTGTCTTGGATGGGGCTTTTGAATGATGAGGCTGGTAAAAATCGTAAGGTTCTGTGCCATATTTCAGCAAAATCTCCAAAAGCGTGACATCTCTTTCAACATCATCCCTGCTTCTTCCACTTTGTGCAAGCAGCTGACGTAGAGGATTATGCAATAAAAGCTTGTCGTGTAAAATATCTTGATATGAATAAGACTTCAGGGCGACAAGAAGACTATCCAAAACATAATATGCGGCAAGCATGAGGCTGTTCTCTCTGTAATTGTTGGCCTGACTTAACTGGAACAGTTCTTCGGGAGCCTTGATTTGCGAGGTAAGCATATGGGATTTTATGCTGTTGTGCAGTGTTCCAAAATGCGCCTTCCCTTTGATGACTGCCGGCAATGATGCTATAAAGTGATCGGATCCCTCCAGGGACGTGTCCGTATAGCCGAGGTCTTTGCAGCTCTGCCTGATAAATATTGCCACGCTTTCTTTAAAGCATTGAGCCAATTTTTTTGAGACCTCTTCTTTCAGACTTGCTTCACGGATCTCCTCAACCAGACAGTTTATTGCTGTGCTGTTGAATATCTGGAGAAAAGCCAGGTGGGTCTTCTTCAACCGCTGCAGGGCAAGCCTTCCTTCAACCGAATCAACTCCTTGTCCTTGAATGTTGTCGAACAAAGTTGCCAGCGTGCCGTCCCGGTCACGTATCTCCTCAAACTCCCAGAAGATGCGATATTCAAAACCTCTCAACTGCCGGTAAAACCCGTGCTGGTGGATGTGTTCTCCGCTGAAAAGATATTCTTGACCGGAAATTTGTTCCTTAACAATGTAAAATGCATCTCCTGTAGTGTCCAGGTCCAATGCCTCTGCCAATCCACAGGATTGCAGCCCTTTTTCATCTCCTTCCCGTGCGAGCCTTGGAGCCGCAGTTTTGATATGTCCGGCCGCACCATCATATTTGTTGTTGTAAATGACGAGTACGCGCTCATTTCCAGAACGGTTGGTATAAGCAAACACATTTTCATTGACGATACCTTGCGGGTCTGAAAAGTTGAAAAGGTTAAAGTTGGCTACACCACTGAACAGGTAACGCTTTGCCATAAGCGGAAAGACCTCCTGTTCATGTTTTTCAACAAGCCACTGGTTGGGAAATTCGCTGTAATACGCTCGTTGGTATTCCATTCCGTACTTTTCGGTAAAGCCTTCAATTTGTCCGTGTGCAAACATCGGCAATCCCGGCAGTGTATTCATCAGTACACACACACCAAAATATTTGTCGCCGGTGCCAAACTGCTGTATTGCCGTTTCTTCATCCGGGTTGCTCATGAAGTTCACATACCGTTTCAGGATTTCTGGTTCAAACTCCAATGTATTGGATATCAGGTCGCGGTATTTTTCATTTTCCTCATTCTTGAGCATATGCATAAATGCGGAATTGTAAACCCTGTGCATTCCCAGCGTCCGCACAAAATAACCTTCCATAAACCAGAATGCCTCAGCGAGCAAAAGGGTTTCCGGAAGTTCATTATTTATCCGGTCAACCACTTCGCGCCAGAATTCTAACGGAAACAGTGCATCGAAAGCTTCTTTTGACATTGCGTAATCAGCCCTTGATGGGATGTCTCCACCGGTTCCGGGTCTTGGATACCATAGTCGTGAAAAATGTTTTTTGGCCAGTGTCATGGCTGCATCAAAACGGATGATTGAGAACCTCCGGGCAACGTCAAAGATTTTGTCAATAACGGCAGCCCTTACTTCAGCCTTGATCATATCGAGCTGGGCCGTGTCATTCCAGGGCATCATGGTGCCATCATTTCCGTGATAGAGGTAACGGATGTCGTTATGGTGTCTGTCGATCCGCTGGAATACTACGGCAGCATCGGTTTTGTTATAATAACCATCTTCAATGCGGATCTCAATGTTGGGATCATCGGAAAGGTTTTCACCTGTGAACTGATACCCGGGAAACGGTGGAACGGCAGATTGGATAAAAAAGTCAGGATGATCCATTACCCAGCGGGAGAATATCCCGGTATGATTGGGAACCATATCGCTGGCCAGTCTGATTCCACGGTGTCTTGCCTTTTCATTTAACTTTTGATAAGCATCTTCTCCTCCAAGGTCGCGGGCTATTTCATAATCATACAAAGAATAAGCGGAAGCCACGGCATCGGTATTGCCGGTGAGGTGCTTGATTTTCTTTGAAGCATTGCTCCTTTCCCATATCCCAATAAGCCAAAGGCCGTTGAAATTCCAATTTGCCAGCTGATCCAGTTCTTCATCAGGTATCTGGTCAAGTGTGCGGATGTCTCTTTGATATTTCTTGCTAAGCTGATCCATCCATACGTAAGCATTTTTCGCCAGCAGCACGACCCGTGGCATCCAGTCAGTATCTTCAGTAAACCGCTCCGGCTCATCGTAATCGCGATCTGCTTCAGCTGCAGCATCAAATCCGGATTTCCCAATAAACATCCCTGTTTTATCACTTTCTCCTTTGTAGTGTGGCACAAATGTAGGAGGTGGTCCCATGACCCCGGAGAGATGCATGTCCTCTTTCATCAGGTCTTTGCTTCTAAGGATCTGTTCAAGGAGGCTTTCAGGCAAAATGTCTTTCCAGTTGGTCAGGATGTAGTCAAGCTGCGCGTAAAGGTCATCGGGAGCGTGTAACACTGGCGAAAGCAGCAGGCTGAAGATATCCTGCTTTTGCTTGCCGAAAGGGGGGAGCGTTTTAAAATAGGACTCAAGCGTCACCAGCAAATTATCCAATTGATCCTGGTTGTTTAAGTTTGACCTGTCAAAGAGTGTGGTGATCTTCTTACAGGCACGGTTTTTATGGGC
>SKSI01000174.1 GCA_007123065.1 Bacteroidales bacterium | reverse complement strand
TGAAGTTCTCCAATGCGGCTGCCATGCTGGTCGGATTGGCATTGTAGGCATCCATCAGCAGGGTGTTGTATTTGGTATGGATGATCTGTGACCGGTTATTGGTTGGTGTATACGTCCCAATAGCCCGGATGATCTCTTCTCTTGAGACTCCAAAGTACAATCCGGTTGTAATTGCGGCCATCACATTGCCAAAATTATAACTTCCGGTTAGTTTTGTCCGGACCGTTCCTGAAACTTTTTCATTTGATGTACCAAAAGGTTGATTGGTCTGAAAAGAGACTTCAAGGAAGGGTGTATGTTTCGTGACAGTACCGCTGCAGTGGAAGTCATTTTCCTTTCCATATACCACGGTGTTAGGGTAAGCGGCATATTTAATCATGCGCGCATCGTCGCCGTTGACAAATAGCGTACCTGTTTGTTTTTGCACAAAACGGTAGAGTTCTGTTTTTGCTGTTTCAATGTTATCAACGCTTCCGAATCCTTCAAGATGTGCTTTTCCAATATTGGTGATCAGTCCGAGTGTTGGACCGGCTATTTCGCTTAATACGGCAATCTCTCCCACATGGTTGGCACCCATTTCAATAACGGCAATTTCATGTTCATGTTTCAATGATAGGATTGTGACAGGAACACCGATGTGATTGTTGAGATTTCCTTCTGTTGCATAAGAGTTAAATTTTCTGGAAAGAACGGCCTGGCACAATTCTTTTGTAGTGGTTTTACCATTTGTGCCGGTGATGCCCAGGAACGGGAAAGTGAATTGATTCCGATAGGCTGTTGCAACTTCCTGCAGGAAAGATTCTGCGTGATCAACAAGGATGTAGCGATCGTCTTTGTTGATTGTGGGGTCGTCAATGATTGCCAAGCTGCAGCCGGCAAGCAATGCATCCGCAGCAAAGCGATTGCCGTCAAAATTCTCTCCTTTAATTGCAAAAAAGATACTTCCCCGTTCAGCTTTTCGGCTGTCGATGCATATTTTGCTGCCCCGGGTTATAAGATCCAATAGTTTTTGGATGAGAATATTCATCGGGATTGTGTGCCACCGATCTGATCCATTGCACAGCGGAAGCCAATATCGTTGGTTGCTTTATTTTGATCCAGGTGTCTGCGTGTTGCAGGAGAAAGCCAGTATACGCGATCTCTCCAGCCTCCTCCTTTGTATACCCTGCTTTGATTTGTGATCAGCGTTTGATTTTCAGGGTAAACCGGAAAATCTTCGGAAATGGCAGACATGCTGTCGCCGTCACGATAGTTAATGTAATCACCCTGCCGGTAGTTTCTCTCTCCTTCCGCGATCTCTTCATAAATTACATTGCCTTCTTCATCGAACAAAATGTTGCCACCTTCATCTCTTGCTATCGTCATGAATACATTGCCCCTGTAGGGACGGAATTCTGCCACTGTTTCATGGGAAAGCGGCCTGTAAACATCTTTAACCCATTCATTCACATTGCCGGCCATATTATAAAGTCCAAAGTCGTTTGGTTTGAAAGAGTAAACCGGCATGGTGATATCACCGCTTCCGATATCTACACCTGCTATACCGCTCAGGTCTCCCGGACCGCGTTGAAAGTTTGCTAAAAAGGCACCGCCACTTCTTCTGTCGGTACTTCTGACATTACTACCTTCCCATGGGTATACTCTTCTGTTTACCTGTAATTCGCCATCAGTGCTTCCAATGAGTCCCAAAGCAGCATATTCCCATTCTGCCTCAGTGGGCAAACGGTACCGCGGAAACAGGAGTCCATCTTCCCATCGAACCCTGCGCTGTAAGTCTTCACGAACAAGGCCTTCATAAGCTCCTGACAAATAACCCAGGGTGGTGAAGTGGTTACCGGGAGTCTGATCATCCACATTTATTTCCAAATATCCGTTCTGGATCAAAACCCATTCGTTGACTCTGTCAGTACGCCATGCAGCATAGTTTGCTGCCTGTACCCAGCTAACGCCAACAACCGGATAATCATCGTAAGCCGGGTGTCGGAGATAGTTCTCAACAAACGGTTCATTGTAGGCAAGTGGATCCCGCCAAACGAGCGTATCAGGCAGTGCATCCAGGTATCTCTGATGATTGCCCCCAAAAACACGGTTTAACCAGTGGAGGTACTCCCTGTATTCAAAATTACTGATTTCTGTTTCATCCATAAAAAATGAGGCGACACTCACTCTGCGTGGAATGTTGTTCCAGTCAGAAAGAACATCTTCATCCGTTCTTCCCATTAAAAACGTTCCTCCTTCAATAGATACCATTCCCGGACCGGGATCCTGAACGCGAACACCGGATCTGCCAAATTCACCGATTTCGGGGTCACCCAGATTCCAGCCTGTTGTTCTTGAACTTTCTGTCTGAAACAAACCACAGGAAGAAAAGGAAAATGTAATTAGTAGAATTGAAAGGAAAATCAGAATGCGATTTTTAAAATACCTTGTCATATAGTGCTATTTTAAAGATGATCACAAAAGTAACTAAAAACTTGGATGATTTATTATTCTGGTGCCAATATTTCTTTGCGGACAGTTAAACCGGAATGCCAAACTAAGTTCCAGTGCTGAGTAAATATCTCCGGATAATCCGGACATGGAAACATCATAACTAAAGCCAATACGGTAATCATCCATATTGATACCGACAAGGGCAACCAGAAAGTTGTTTGGTGTCAAATTGCTTTGGTTCAGCCAATGACGGTACCAGAGTCCAAGCATGACCGGCTTTATACCCAGGTACATACCTGCACTTAGATGATTGTATTCTCCTTGTTGCTGAAATACGATATTGGGAGAAAAATAGTAATCTGGTTGATCCCTGCGCCTGGGGTCGCCACTGCCGGGTTCGAAATACATACCCAAATGCCCGGTTAACTTCATTGGCAGATATGCATTGCCCTTATCCATAATACTCATGTCGGGCTCGTGCAAGTGATGCGCGGCAAATCCCCCGTAAATCCTGTTCGAATGAAACAGAATGCCTGCCGCAAAATCAACGGAATGCTGCCAGCTGTTGTCGGGCAGGGGTTCGTTAGGGTCCGGAAAAACAAACTTATCCCATTGTGTATCGTTGCGAATATATCCGGCCTGCATCCCGAAATTGATGCTGAAGTCTGGTGTTACCGTCAAATGATACGCATACATCGCTTGAATGCTGTTGCGCATGAAATGCATATTGGTTTGGTCAGTGGTGGCAATAATGCCGATACCACCGTGAAGGCGGTCTACAAAGCGGTCGAAAGAGAAATTCGCCGTGTGCAGGTTTTCAATCGACCGGACCATCCTGTAATTGAATACTGCCCGGGAACAATTTGTTGATCCGGCAAAGGCCGGATTCAGGTAGATGGGTGCTGCATAAAATTGTGAGAAAACAGGATCCTGACCGATCACATGATAGGCGTTGCCCAAAAATATTGCGCAAAATAAGGCCGGATATGCCAGAAAAAGATATGTAAACCTTTTTTTTGTCAAATTAATGCAAACAATCAGGAACCACTTACCACTGATAACGTTATTTTTAAAAAACAAATATACAATACGATTGTTATTTTTGTGCAACCTGTAATTTTTTTCGGTTACGTCTTTGTAAAATAATCAATCCTTTTTGACGTTTTAGATAGGATTAAACCTACCGGCTGCCCATTTGTTTATATTTGTTGAATAGGTTTTAATCTTTGGCAAACGGAGGTTATTTGTAAAGTTATGAAGTTGTATCTCAGAAGAGGCTTTTTGTTGTTGATCGTTTTGATGTGTGGGCTTTACACCACAGACGGAGCCAATCGGTCATCTTATTCTTTGAAATGGCAGGAACCCGGGTTTTTTCCTGTAAATGAGAATGAATACATAGAAGTGATGTATTTTGATGATGCTGTGTACGGCGATAGCATTCCGGAAGTACCTATGTTCAGCAAGCGAAAGCATCTTGATATCCCCTTTTTTTCTTATAGGTTTGAATTGGTGCACAAAGAGTTCATGCCGGTTCTGGAGCAGGAGGATACCCTTTTGCGAAAGGCTTCATTTTTTAAAGATGAAATCCAATTGTATCAAGCTGTTCAGAGCTCCAGAAAAGAGCGCGAGCTGGTGGTTAGCTTCTATCCGTTTATTTATGATGCAGAACTGGACCAATACCTTAAATTGACTTCCTTTGAACTGCAAGCGGAACGATATTACGATCCGGATATCACTTATTCCTCCGGAATAACCTATGCCGATAACTCCGTCCTGGCTTCCGGGGAATGGTTCCGGTTATGTGTGGATGAAACCGGTATATATCGCTTGTCATATGACGATTTACAGACACTTGGGCTAAATCCTGCTTCCATACAAAAGCAAAATATCCGGATATACGGCAACGGCGGTGGAACAATCCCCGATGCCAACGACCAATATGTACCCAGAGATCTGGTTGAGAATGCAATCTATGTTTCAGGTTCTTCATCCGGTTCTTTTGGACAGAATGATCACATTCTTTTTTACGGGGAGTCCCCGGATATCTGGGTTTTTGATGAGACGGACAGCCTCTTCAGGTATGAGCGGCATCTTTATGCTACTGAGAATTGTTACTTCATTACCGCGGACCACGGCCCGGGTAAACGGATCGCCACCCGGGAAAGTTTAACCGAAGAGCCCACCCATGAGGTGAACTCTTATAGAAACAAATCGGTTCATCAGCAAGATATTCGCAATCTTCTCGGAAGCGGCCGTATCTGGTTCGGGGAGGTTTTCGATGCCGGTCCGCCCGTGCAGTTCAGTTTTGACATGGAAAGTGTCATCCCTAACCGGGAGGCTGTTGTTGAAGCTTATGTTGCCGCCAGAGCCCCGGTGCCCAGCCGGTTTACCATGAATGCAGAAGGACGCCAGAAGCAAATTCCCATCGCGGCATTTAATCCAAATGACCCCAATACCGACTTTGCTCATTTCAATATCGACACACTGGTATTCACAACCGGAACGCAAAGCCCAATAACCATAGGCCTTTCTTACAACCGCCCTGTTTCCGGTTCACGTGGCTGGCTGAACTACCTCATCCTGAATACCACATCATCACTCACTTTTTCCGGACCACAAATGTCATTCAGAAACGTTGAATACCTGGGACAGGGAAATATCCTGCAATTCAACCTTTCAAATACCGGAAATGATGTTCTTGTTTGGGATGTTACGGATATTTATGACATACGTGTGCAACAAACAACACAAAGCGGAAGCAATCAACGCTTTCGTATTTCCGGCAACAGCCTCCGAGAGTTCATTGCCTTTGATGGTTCCGGTTTCCTGTCAGCAAACCTTTATGGCCGTGTTCCCAACCAGAACCTTCACGCAATGGAGGTGAAAGACTTTTTTATTGTGGTGCCTGAGGCCTTTAAAGATGAGGCGGAGCGCCTTGCTGACTTCAGAAGGACACATAGCGATTTAAGTGTTGCCGTCATTACCACGCAAGAGGTTTATAATGAATTCAGCTCAGGATCTCCAGATGCAGGCGCGATCCGGAATTTTATGAAGATGTTTTATGACAGGGCTGTTTCGCCGGATGAACTGCCCGGATACCTGTTGCTTTTCGGCAGCGGAACTTATGATAACAAAGATATCCTCGGTTATGGCGGCAATTTGATCCCAACTTTCCAAAGCACTGTTTCTCTCGCACCGAGATTTACCTACATCACGGATGACTTTTTTGGTTTGCTGGATGATCACGAAGGGGCAGAAGCAATTGGTATTGTGGATATCGGCATCGGTAGACTCCCTGCCAGAACACCCGAAGAGGCCGCAGTTCTTGTTGATAAGATCATTCGCTATGAAAAAAGGGTTCCCGGAATGACCCCGGGATCTTTTAGTCCGGAATACATGGGCGTGACATCAAATTACGCTGACTGGCGCAATAAGGTTGTATTCATTGCAGATGATGGTGATAACAACACACATTTTAATCATGCTGAGATACTGACCGGAAATCTGGATGATAACAGTCCCGGGTACAATGTGAGGAAAATTTACCTGGATGCATATCAGCAAGTCACACTGGCAGGAGGTGCCCGCTACCCCGAGGTGAACCGCGCTATCAATGAAAGTGTTAATCAGGGTGCAATAATGGTCAATTATATCGGGCACGGCGGTCCGCGTGGCCTGGCACAGCAAAGGGTGCTGACATTTGAAGATATCGCGACCT
The DNA here is from genome assembly GCA_007123065.1 of Bacteroidales bacterium. Classification (GTDB taxonomy): domain Bacteria; phylum Bacteroidota; class Bacteroidia; order Bacteroidales; family UBA7960; genus PUPG01. The sequence continues at coordinate 3,345 of SKSI01000174.1, read as the reverse complement.
GGAATAATAAATACAATATGCCTGTATTTATGACAGCCACCTGCGAGTTCAGCAGCTTTGATCAACCTGACCCGGAAGAACTCTCTGCCGGTGTCCGGATACTGATGAAACCGGAGGGTGGCACGGCCGCTCTGTTTACCACAACCCGTCTGGCCTGGTCAGGGCACAACCTGGCCCTGAACCGGAATTTTATGGATGCAGCATTTGATGAGCCCGCAGCAGACGGTTCCCGAAACAGAATGGGTGACCTCATCCGTATAGCTAAACAAAATAGCAGCTCCGGAGAAACAACCCCAAGGCAACTCCGGAATTTTGTTTTGCTTGGTGACCCGTCTATGCAAATGGGCTATCCCGAATACAGGATTGTTACTGAATTTATGCCTGATACGATCCGCGCTTTTCAACAAGTTGAAGTGAGCGGCTATATTGCTGATACCAATGGTAACAGGGTCGATGATTACAACGGTATTCTGTATCCGACAATTTATGATAAGAAGTCTGTTTTTCAGACACTGGGGAACAACTCCGGCAGCCATCCTGCCGATTTCAGTATGCGACAGTCTGTGCTGTACAAGGGTCAGGTAAGCGTAGTAGATGGAAATTTCAGCTTTAGCTTTATGGTTCCGAAAGATATTGCCTACAGTTACGGCGATGGCAAGATCAGCTATTATCTGGATGACGGATATTCCGATGGTCATGGTTATTTTACAGATTTCACTATTGGAGGGACCCTCGATGAATTTGAACCGGACAACCAGGGTCCGGAAATCCGTCTGTTTATGAATGATACAACCTTTGTTTCCGGAGACTACACCAACGATAGCCCGGTACTGCTGGCATTGCTCGAGGATGAAAGCGGTATTAATGTGACCGGTAGCATTGGACATGATATCATCGCTTATATGAATGACAATATTTCTGATCCCATTCGACTGAATAACTATTTTGAAGCCGATCTGAATACCTATAAGAGTGGTCGTGTTGTGTATCCGTTCTATCGCCTGGAGGAAGGTCGTCATACATTGACAATGCGGGCATGGGATACGCACAACAACCCGGCGACGTCTTCGATTGATTTTGTTGTGAGCAGCATGGACAGGTTGGTGCTGGAGCATCTGATCAATTATCCGAATCCCTTCTCGGAATTTACACACTTTGTTTTCAAACACAACAGGGCCGGGTCTGATATGGATATACGGATCGAAATTTTTGATCTGCAGGGACGGTTGGTCAGAACCATTGAAGAAAGGATCATTTCCGCCGGATTTCAGTCCACACCAATTGTTTGGGATGGAACCGGTAACGATGGCAGCCTGCTGGGCAACGGCCTATACCTGTATCGTGTTACCATGACCAGCCCCGAGGGAATGCGGGCCAGACAATCCGAAAAACTCATTATCTTCAGATAATACAAACCAATAAACAAACCATCCATCCAATCAATAATCTAATCATTCAACCAAACACCTCAACAATTCAACAATTCAACAATTCAACAATTCAACAATTCAACAATTCAACAATTCAACAATTCAACACCTAAACAACTCAACAACTAAACAGTATTATAAACAATATTGCCTTTTAAAAAATCGTTATCTTTGCGATCTTTTGGTTTATGAGTCTTTTCGGACCAGATTATTAATTATTGGATTATCAATAAAAGTGAAATTTTTAATATTGAATCAATGAAATCATTTTTTGCTGTAACTCTATCATTGTTTTTTCTAAGTGTTATGCCTGTCTCTTTGCATGGACAGGGTGAAGGTGGTGCAGACTGGGATGGAATCCTTTATGACAGAAGCATTAATACCATTACCACAGCGGTTCCTTTTCTGATGATCGCACCCGATGCACGTGCGGGAGCTATGGGAGATGCCGGCGTATCCTCTTCACCCGATATCAACTCGATGCACTGGAATGCCGCGAAATATGCTTTTCTCGAAGATGATATGGGTTTCGCACTGAATTATACACCCTGGCTTCGTTCGCTGGTACCTGATATTAACTTGTCATATCTTACCGGTTATCGCAAAATTGATGATTTACAAACTGTCGCGTTTTCTTTGAAATATTTTACCCTTGGTGAAGTCAACTTTACCGATAATCAGGGCTTTTCATTGGGTTCCGCAAAGCCTAATGAGTTTTCTTTGGATGTTGCCTATGCACGCCGTTTGGGTGATTTTATATCCGGTGCGATTACCGGTCGGTTTATTTACAGTGATCTTACCCAGGGTTCGATTGAAGGCGCACAGGCCGGTGTAGCTTTTGCTGCTGATGTTTCCGTTTATTATGAAAGGCCTTTGGAGTGGGAGAATACCCCTGCAACTTTTGCCTGGGGCGCCAGTATCTCCAACATCGGTAATAAAATTACTTATACGGATGACGTGAATGCAGATTTTATACCCATTAATCTTCGTATCGGTCCCCGCATCACCTTTGATCTGGATAACTTCAACCAGCTTTCCTTTATGGTTGATTTTAACAAGTTGCTTGTACCTACGCCACCGATCTATGAGCGTGACTCACTTGGGAACTTAATTCCCGATGGTGACGGTTTTCTGATCAGAGACGGCCGTGACCCAAATCGCTCTGTTGTTCCCGGTATGTTGGGCTCATTTACTGATGCACCCGGTGGCTTCCGTGAGGAGTTGAATGAAATATCCATTTCGGCCGGGGCTGAATACTGGTACGACCAGCAGTTTGCCATTCGTGCAGGTTATTTTCACGAGCATGAGTCAAAAGGTAACAGGAAGTATTTCACTGTAGGTGTTGGCCTTAAGTACAATGTGTTTGGTCTGGACTTTGCCTATGTGATCCCCGTTGCACAGCGCAGTCCGCTCGAAAACGTATTGCGTTTTTCACTATCCTTCGACTTGGAAGGCTTCCGCGGAAACTAAAGACCGCATTTTTTCATAAACTGTTTATCCATGCGAGTCGGAATCGGCTATGATGTGCATCCACTTGAGACTGGCAACCTGCTCAAAATAGGAGGTGTGACAATCCCTCATCATAAAGGTGCTTCCGGGCATTCTGACGCGGATGCGCTTATTCATGCCATCATCGATGCTTTGCTCGGTGCTGCCGGACTTCCCGATATTGGCAATCAGTTTCCCGATAACGATCCGCAATACAAAGGCATTGATTCTGGAATTCTTCTTACAGAGACAATAGAAAAGGTTCGTTCAGAAGGTTTTGAAATTGGGAATGTGGATGCCTTTGTGTCGCTGCAAAGTCCCAAAATAGCAACCTTTATCCCTGAAATGGTCCATATCCTCTCAGGCCTGATGCAAATCAGCACGAAACAATTGTCGATTAAAGCCAAAACAGGTGAAAATCTGGGGT
>SKSI01000053.1 GCA_007123065.1 Bacteroidales bacterium | reverse complement strand
GCGGTCGATGATGCGAACCTTCAGCGCTTTTTCCAGATTCCGAAGCTGGGAAGCGGTGAGTTCGTCGTCAAAAACGATCAGGTCTGCTTCAAGGTCTTTGACCGCATCGCGGACCTCTTCCACCTTTCCTTTGCCGATGAAGGTGGCCGGGTCGGGACGGTCGAGCTTTTGGGTAAAGCGTTTCAGAGTAACGCCACCGGCCGTATCCACCAGGAATGCGAGTTCGTCGAGGTATTCGGCTACCGTTTCCTCGGTGACACCACCACTGATGATGCCCACCAGTATGGTCTTTTCTTTTTCGTGTCTTATTTCGATGTGTTTAGGCATGTAATTTTAAAAATTCTTATCCCTCAAAAAGTGTGTATGTTGCGAAACATTGTATCATCAAAATGTTTACATCCTGCGAGTAAATTATGCTATTATATGCTATTAATCATTGAGTGAATATCTTAATAATCTGTGAATCTGTGGCTACTAAAAAGTGAGTCTGGGGCGATTCGTCCCCATCAGGCAGATAGCAACTCTTAAAATGCTTTGAATCCGATGATCTCCCGTACTTCTCTGACCGTTTTGGCGGCGCTTTCGCGGGCCTTCTCGGCACCCATTTTGGCCACCTTGCCCAGGTACGCATCGTCGGCTCCGATTTCGAGTATCCTTTCCCGCAGTGGCGTGGTGAAGGCGATGATATCTTCTGCAAGCTGCTTCTTCATGTCACCATAGCGGATGGTCGCGCCATTGTATGCATCCAGAAAATGCTGCACGGTATCCGGATTGCCAACAGCACGCATCAGGTTGAACAGGTTTTCCACAGGTTGCGACATCTCTTCGCCGGGGTTTTCGGGACCACTGTCGGTGGTGGCGCGCATTACCTTCTTGCGGATTACCTTCGGATCGTCGGCCAGGAAGATCGCGTTCCCTTCCGCTTCCGACTTTCCCATTTTGGTGCTGCCGTCGAGTCCGGGGATCTTCACCAGCTCTTCGCTGAAATTGAAGGCGTAGGGTTGCGGGAAGTAATCCTGTTTGTACATCCGGTTAAACCGGTTGCCGAAGGTGCGTGCCATCTCCAGGTGTTGTTCCTGGTCTTTTCCTACAGGCACTTTGGTGGCACGGTGTATGAGGATATCGGCGGCCATCAGCACCGGGTACGTGAGAAGGCCGGCATTGATGTTTTCGGGCTGCCTGCGCACTTTTTCCTTAAAGGAGGTACACCGCTCCAATTCGCCTTTGTACGCGTTCATGTTGAGTAGCAGATAGAGTTCTGTCACCTCGGGCACGTCGCTTTGGATGTATAACGTAGCCACTTCCGGATCTATACCTGCGGCGAGGTATTCGACCAGAACCTGTCGCACGTTGCGGTGGAGGTCTTCCGGTGTGGGATGCGTGGTGAGTGAATGGTAATCGGCAATGAAGAAATAGCAGCGGTGCTCGTGCTGCATCTTCACGAAGTTTTTGATGGCGCCAAAGTAGTTGCCAAGGTGTAAGTTTCCGGTCGACCGGATTCCGCTAAGTACTGTTTCCATGGTACAAAAGTAATACATATCCTTTTATGGAGGGAGATGTGTTTTTTGTTTTTGTCGTGTACAAACAATTTGTACGATTATTTTGCGCTTTTTGCGTCTCTTTATCATTAAAGAATTGATCATTTTTAAAGTCGGAAAGCAATGATGAAGCTACAAACTTTACATTTTGTATATCTTTGCGAAAAACACATCTATGCCTGTTGAACACATGCTGCTTGTTTTTGTGATCGGGATCCTCACCGGTTTTATCAACACGTTGTCGGGAAGTGGCTCCCTCATTAGCCTGCCGATACTGATGTTCATCGGTCTTCCTCCTCACGTGGCCAACGGCACCAACCGCATCGGCATTTTGTTTCAAAACCTCGTAGGTACGGTTAATTATCACCGACAGAAGGTCCTCCACATCCCAATGGGTATCAAGGTGGCCATTCCTGCGATTTTAGGTAGCATTGCAGGTGCTTTTGTGGTGCTCGAGATGAGTGAGCGTGCCGTTGAGATTGCTGTCGCCATTGTTTTGCTGCTCATGCTTATCCCACTTTGGTTCAAGCCGAAGCAGTGGCTTGAGGGAAAAGATTTGTCAGGCAAAAAGCACAACGTCATATTGCGCTGGCTGATATTTTTTATGGTAGGGATGTATGGTGGCTTCATCCAGGCCGGTGTGGGCATCTTTTTGCTGGCTGCACTGGTGCTCAACGCGGGCTATAACCTGGTCAAGGCGAATGCATTAAAGGTTTTCATCAACCTGATATTCACTCCATTTGCTTTGATGGTCTTTATCATTCAGGGACAGGTTGACTGGGGGGTTGGACTGGTTCTCGCTCTGGGCAATGGCATTGGAGCATATTTTGCCAGCCGCTGGTCGGTGGCCTGGGGACCTGCTTTTGTCCGCTATGTCCTGGTGGTGGTAATCATCGGCTCCGGGGTAAAATTATTGTTTTTTTAACGAAAGGCCTGGCACGGAAAACGGCAATGATGATCCGGCAGACATCCGGTTTTTTAACAGGCCCGCTATTGAAGCCAATGATGCGCAGCAAAGCGAAATGTTCCGCAGGCAAAAGCCTGATATAGTTAAAGGCAAACACACCTAACAAGCTTAAACAATTCGGCAAACTTCCCTATCTTGCCTGATTCATCTGGATCATGCTACGGATTACGTCGATCGCTACGATATTTTCGCCTCCCTGGGGTACGATGATATCTGCATACCGTTTGCTGTTTTCAATGAATTGCAGGTGCATCGGTTTTACGAATTTTTCGTAATGCTCTAGCACTTCTATAAACGATCTGCCGCGCTCTTCAATATCGCGACGGATTATGCGCATCAGGCGGTCGTCGCCATCGGCATCCACAAAGATCTTGATATCCATGCGGTCCCTCATCCGCGGATTTGACAGGATCAGGATCCCTTCCACGATCACCACCTCCCTGGGTTTTGTGGGAATGGATTCCGTTGCTCGTGCGCAGGTCAGGTAAGAATAGATCGGCATGGGAATGGTCTTGCCTTCACGGAGCATATCAAGGTGCTTTACCAGAAGGTTGAATTCAATGGCGCTGGGGTGGTCGAAGTTGATCCTGGCGCGTTCTTCGGCCGAAAGATGGCCGTTGTCTTTGTAGTAGGCGTCCTGAGATATTACTGTAACACACTCCCCGGGAAGCTCTTCGATGATCTTTCGGACCACGGTTGATTTGCCTGAACCGGACCCACCGGCAATACCAATAATAAGCATGATGTTTTTTTGGAGGTAAAAATAAGGAATCTTTTTGGAAAAAAACCATCACATCCAAACTGAATTACTTCAATTATTTCTCTTATTTTTGTAAAAACACCTACAAAAGGGCCTGTGTAAGTGATGACAGATGACAGAAAAACATCTATCATCCAACTTCCTACATTGTTTCATCATCATTAACATATAAGCAAAACACTTAATAACACACAATTACGAAAACACATACTGATGAAGAAAATCATTTCCATAGTTGGTGCCAGACCGAACTTTATAAAAATTGCGCCGGTTGCGAAAGCATTTAAAAAGTTTCGCAAAGACATTAAGCACAAGATCTGCCATACCGGACAACATTTTGACCAGCGCATGTCGGAGGTTTTCTTCGACCAGTTAAAGATGCCGCGTCCAGATTTCAATCTGGGGATTGGGGGTGGCAGCCACGCGGAGCAAACGGCGCGTATCATGCTCGAACTGGAAAAAGTGCTGGCTGAAGAGCGTCCTGACCTGGTAATTGTTCCGGGCGATGTAAATTCAACCCTCGCTGCAGCTCTTGTTGCTTCGAAGATGGGTATTCCCATCGCGCATGTTGAAGCGGGGCTTCGCAGTTTTGACAAGAGCATGCCGGAGGAGATCAACCGGATTGTCACCGATGTGGTGTCTGATTACCTTTTTGTCTCCGAACACAGTGGCATGCGCAACCTCCGTGATGAAGGGATGGGCGAATCAAAGATTCACTTTGTGGGTAACACCATGATTGACAGTCTGGAGGCCAATTACGAGCTCATTGAAGCGTGTACCATCACAAAAGAGATGGGGCTTGACCCTTCCGGTTACATTGTCGGCACGTTTCACAGGCCCAGCAACGTGGACGAGCCCGAAGCCCTGAAGGATTTGATGGCAAGCCTCTCCAGGCTTGCAAAAGAGCGGAAGCTTATTTTTCCAGTGCATCCCCGGACACGCAAAAACATCGAACGCTATGGTCTTGACAGTCAGATTCCCAAAGGGCTGATCATCACAGAACCTCTTGGATACATTGAATTTCTGTCGCTTGTACGCTACGCGGAACTGGTGATCACCGACAGTGGCGGCATACAGGAGGAAACCACCTACATGGGGGTTCAGTGCATCACGGTACGAAAGAACACGGAGCGGCCTGTCACGATCGACGTTGGCACCAACCACCTGGTGGGCATTCAGATGGAAAAGGTTGAACGGACGGCGCTGGATATCCTTGGCGGCACCACCAAGCCCGGCCGCATACCGGAGTTGTGGGACGGAAAGGCGTCAAAGAGAATTGCCGACATTGTGATGGAAGGTCTTGGCCTTAGTTAATCGCAGCGCGAAGTGCATGGATCATTTTAAACATTTGATATTTTGTTATCCCGCCTTAACCTCACAGACATCTGGAGCAGCCTGCGCGTAAGGCAGGCGGCAACCCTGTACGCGGCAAGTTTTGCCGGCATTCCATTATCGATTTTTACCAGTATTGTATTTACCCGCTTTCTGGGTCCACAGGGTTATGGTGACTTTACCTTTCTCGGCAGCCTTTTTGACTTTGCCATCATCATTTTCCCGGCAGGTATATTTTACGCCGGCAACCGCGCCCTGGTGCTGAACAACAGACCGTCCACAGCACGCGAATATTATGGCGCCACGCTTGTTTATTTCTTTTTTCTTTTTCTGATGATGGCAGTCTCCCTGCTTGTCTATGGCCTTGTGGACCCAAATCTGGCCGGCAAGGGACTCAGCCGCTTCTTCCTGCTGATGATCCCGGTAAGCTGGATCTTTTTACTGGCGCCCTTCTTCGACAACATGCTGCACGCCGACAACCGCATACACGATCTGGCGGCAACCCGCATTGTGCCAAAGCTCATCACGTTTGCGGCTGCAGCCATCATTTACAGCGTGGCAGAAAGCTATGGAGGCAATCGGCTTGCTGTGATCTGGGGCATATATATTTCGGCATTTTTGTTTGTGTATGTCATCGTGCTATTGCGGATACGGGTTTCTTTCAAAAACCTCGGGATACGGATGCAGGAAATCCGAAAACACCACCGGGGCTATGGCGTTCACCTGTACACCGGCATCCTGTTTTCTGCCGGTGCAATCAGCCTGACTTACATCCTGATCAGCTATTTCAGTGCCGACAACACCAGCGTTGGGTTTTTCACCCTCGCCGTTGCCATTGCCCGCCCGCTGGCTCTCATCCCGGGGGTGATCGCCACCACGTGGTTTAAGGAATTTGCTTCCCAGGACCGGATCTCGCGCAAGATGCTGCTGGTAACTCTGTTGCTGAGCATGCTGGCCCTGGCAGGAATTTATCTGCTGGCCGGACCCTTTATCCGGTTCTTTTACAGGGAGGCTTTCTTACCCGTTATCCCCCTGGTACACCTGACGTCAGTCGGCATGCTCATGTATGGGATCGGAAGCTTTTTCAACCGGTTTCTTGAAGCAAAAGGGCGGGGAAAAACAGTCAGAAACACCCATATTGCCATGGGTGTAACGCTCCTCGCAAGCAACCTGCTGCTGATTCCATCATTCGGCGTTACAGGGGCAGCAGTTGCAATGATCATTGGAAGCAGCGTATATGGGATCGGGATGGGAGCAGGTTATCTGTCAAAAAACAGCTCATAGATGTTGTAATGTCCATACGCCTGCTGAGACTAAAACGGGCAAGAAATACATAGCTGTCAGGCGACCTGAGAATAACAAAAATAAATTACTTTTGTATATTACATTTGAAAATACGGCAATCAGCCTCAAAAACCGGGCCTTTCGTGATCGAATCGTATATTGCCGGCTATAACAGGCCTGAATCGCCTGACATTGACAAAACCCATACATGGGCCTGGGGTCACAGGCCATCATTGCAGCTACAAAATTTGAACTACATAACGATACCAAAGACATGACTCATTTTGCATTAATCGGTGCTGCAGGCTATATAGCGCCACGTCACCTAAAAGCCATCAAAGACACCGGCAACGAGCTGGTATGTGCACTGGATCCTTACGACGGTGTCGGGATTATGGACAGTTATTTCCCTGATGCAGATTTTTTTACCGAACCGGAGCGTTTCGACCGGCACCTTGACAAGTTACGGCGGGAAGGGTCCAGAAAGATCGATTATGTAAGCATCTGCTCTCCAAATTATCTGCATGACGCCCATATCCGGATGGCCGTGCGCAATGATGCCCACGCCATCTGTGAAAAACCGATCGTTCTGAACCCCTGGAACCTGGATGCCCTTTGTGAGCTTGAAGAAGAGTCTGAAAAGCATATCTATACCATCCTGCAGCTGCGTCTGCATCCCACAATAAAAAAGCTAAAAAAACAGATTGAAGATGGTCCGAAGGACAAGGTGTACGACATTGACCTCAGATACATCACCAGCAGGGGCAGATGGTACCATTTCTCCTGGAAAGGCGATATCCAAAAGTCTGGTGGTGTAGCTACCAACATCGGCATTCACTTTTTTGATATGCTGGGATGGATTTTTGGCGACCTCAAAGGCCTGGATGTACATCAAAACAGTCCGGAACGGGCTTCCGGACAATTGGAATACAGGCAGGCACGCGTCAACTGGTTCCTGAGCATCGATGGCAACGACCTCCCGGAAGCGGCCGTCAAGGCCGGCAAACGCACCTGTCGCAGCATCACCATCGAGGAAAAAGAACTGGAATTCAGCGAAGGGTTTACTGATCTGCATACCGAACTCTACAAAGAAATTCTGGCGGGCAGAGGTTTCCGGGTGGAAGAGGCAAGAAAGAGCGTCATGATCGCGCAACAAATCAGAAACAGTTAAAACACACAATCCGAACAGCACAATTATGGCCAAAGTTCTCATTACCGGCACAGCCGGATTCATCGGTTTTCACCTGACCCGCTCCCTTCTGCAAAAAGGTTATCAAGTAGTAGGCCTGGACAACATCAACGACTATTACGATGTACGCCTGAAATACGACCGTCTTAAAGAATCCGGGATCGACACGAACAACCTCCGGAGCGGATATCCAAACCGGTCAATAGGTCACAATAGCAATTCAAAAGCATATTCATTTTATAAAATCGATCTGGCGGATCGCTCTTCGCTAAACCGGTTATTTGAAGCCGAACGGTTTGATTACGTGGTGAATCTGGCCGCACAGGCGGGTGTTCGTTACTCGCTGACCAACCCTCAGGCATATATTGATGCCAACATCACGGGTTTTCTCAATATCCTGGAAGCCTGTCGCGCGTTTCCGGTAAAACATCTGGTGTATGCCTCCTCCAGTTCGGTATATGGAAAAAATACGGAGATGCCTTTTTCCGTGCGTCATAATGTGGACCACCCGGTATCACTTTATGCGGCCAGCAAGAAAGGCAACGAGCTGATGGCACACACTTACAGCCACCTTTTCGGCATTTCCGCCACCGGGTTGCGCTTCTTTACGGTTTATGGGCCCTGGGGACGACCAGACATGGCGCTTTTTCTTTTCACCAAAGCCATTCTGGAAGGAAAGCCCATTGAAGTATTCAACGAAGGCAATATGATGCGCGACTTCACATACATTGACGACATTGTAGAGGGGATCACCCGTGTAATGGAAAGGCCTGCTGTCGGCAATCCTTCGTGGGACAGCCGGCAACCTGACCCGGGTTCAAGCGATATCGCGCACAGGATTTACAATATCGGACGCGGCAAGCCGGTCAGGCTGATGGATTTCATTGCAGCCCTGGAGCAAGCCCTCGGCACCACGGCCGAAAAGATCCTGATGCCCATGCAGGCAGGCGACGTACCGGCCACCTGGGCCGACACGAAATCCCTGGAAGCAGACACCGGGTACAAACCCCAAACTTCCGTTGAAGAAGGGATCAAGCATTTTGTGTCTTGGTACCGCGGGTATTATGAAAAGTAAATAAAAGAGATTAAGAAGCTCGAAGCTGGAAGCTCGAAGCTCGAAGGGAGATTAAACGAATAAACGATTAAACGATTCAACAAATAAACGATTAATAAGGCTCGAAGCTGGAAGCTCGAAGCTGGAAGCTGGAAGCTGGAAGCTGGAAGCTCGAAGGGAGATTAAACGAATAAACGATTCAACGATTCAACAAATAAACGATTAATAAGGCTCGAAGCTGGAAGCTCGAAGCTCGAAGGGAGATTAAACGATTCAACAATTCAACGATTAAACAATTAAACAATCTTCAACGTTTCAGCCTGCCATCCAAACACCAATTCACCCTCTTGTCTTTATTTTTGTTCCTTTTAAACATATTTTTTTTGTTTAAGGGTGTGTTTTTTATAATTATTTGGTTTTTATTTTTATTTTTGATGCGTTTTTTTAATATGAAGACGCATTTTTTTTATTCTAATTGTGCTGATTTGAAAAAAGACAAATGGAAGAAGTTGGAAGAGGAAGGCCGGGAGCTGATCGTCATGAAAAGGCAACTCAAACATGTTCACATGCAACACACTTAATATCAAATCATAACAAAACTACAAACAGATGAAATCGATAAAAATGTACGGTATGCTGGCGGTTATTCACATGCTGACTCCGTTGCACCAGCTAACGGCGGAGGAATCTTACCAGTTGATCATGGAAAACCTCGTTCAGGGTTCGGAAGGGGAAATACAGTTTGACGTACTGTTAAAAAACACCGGCAGCACGTTTTTTCTGAATGATGTGCGCATCGGGATCCTTTTCGATCCGGGCATCACCGGCTCCGGAATGTTTGATTCGGACAAAGGACTGCGCATCATTCCGGAAAGCAGCGAGCTGCTTTATCCGCCGGAAGACACGGACTTTACCCTTTCAGACGATGGCAGCCGCCTGCTTTTGTCGACACCGGAACCGTCGCTAAACGACCCGGTACAGGAAGTGCTGTCCGGTAGCACATTGCGCGTGGCACGATTGCAACTGATCCTTTCCTATCAAGGTCAGCGTGGTGCCTTTCAAAACCTGCATCCAAACTTTGCCTTGTGCACAGAAGAGGGACAGGTAAGCCATTGTCAGACCGACGGCGATGGCAACAAAACCGGAGAAGGGATTGTGCTTGGCGGACGGGAGCTGTTGTGCCATTTCGGCGAACGCCCACTCGCCAGCCATTACTTTTATGGGACGGGAGACTGGCACACCGGGGGTGAAAAACACCCGCATTGGAACAACCATCCCGACACCCATCCCCTCTTTGCCATGCAGGCGCCACCGGAAAACGCCAATGTAGTGATCGGTGGTGTGGTAACCATCCCCGCCGGACAACAAGTGCAACTCCTTCCCGATGAACACGGACAGGGTGGCACCCTTATCATCGAAACCGCCGATAAACACACCTACCGAATAGAACTGGTAGCGAATGGGGAAG
>SKSI01000176.1 GCA_007123065.1 Bacteroidales bacterium | reverse complement strand
CTCAATCTTAATCTTAACCTACCAGCGGTTCGGTATGCACAGAGATAAAGGTATCCTTTCCGTAATGTTGGCGCAATTCTTTTTCGAGGCTAACGGTTATGTCGTGTGCTTCTTTGATATTCAAGTGTTCTTGAACGTTAATATGCAGGTCAATGGCAATGTTGCTGCCGATTTTTCTGGTTTTCAGGTCGTGGGGATTATAAACGCCTTCGACATTTCGTGCGATTTCAAGGATTTCATTTTCTTTTTTGTAAGGAAGGGATGTTTCAATTAATTCAAGAAGAGCCTCTCTTACGATTCCAAAGGCGACCTTAAAAATAAAAAAACTGACAATGACAGCTGCGACAGGATCGAGTACCACCCATTTCTGACCAAGGAATATGGCACCTGCAATACCAAATAATGTCCCAAAAGATGAATACACATCACTCCTGTGGTGCCAGGCATTTGCTTTGAGAACGGTGCTTTCCAGACGTTTGCCCCATATATTGGTATACCGGAACAATACTTCTTTAACAACAATTGAAAAGAATGCTGCATAAAGTGCGATCATGCCGGGACGCTGAAGCGGGCTGTTGCTGAAATGACCGACTATTTTTACTGTCCCGGAGTATAGAATACCTGCTCCCACCATAAAAAGCACCCCACCTACAAAAGCGGCAGCAAGGGTTTCCACCTTTCCGTGTCCGTATTTATGGTTTCCATCACTGGGTTTGGCCGCAACTTTCAGGCTTCCTGCAATTACCAGGTCGGTCAGGATATCGGAAACAGAGTGGATGGCATCGGCAACCATTGCCGCACTTCTTCCCAGAATACCTGCAATCAGTTTCAAAAGTGTCAGGAACAGGTTTGAAAAGAAACCCACCCAGATCACCTTACTTGCCTTATCGAAGCGTCTGTTTGTCATCAAAGCTGGATACGTATAAAAAAGCCCCGCGAAACAGGGCTGCAAAGTTAACCTCCAAAGTCGTCAAGGTCAATATTTTCTTCAGGCACACCCAGGTTATCGAGCATTGTCAACACCGATTCATTCATAATCGGCGGACCACAGAGGTAGTATTCCACTTCTTCTGGCTCGGGATGTTTGCTTAGATAATTGTCGAGCACAACCTGATGAATAAAGCCTTTATACCCGTCCCAGTTATCATCCGGAAGGGGTTCAGATAGAGCGATATGAAAGCTAAAGTTCGGAAACTCCTTTTCGATCTTGCGAAAGTCTTCTTCGTAAAAGATCTCTCTTTTTGAACGCGCGCCATACCAATAGGAGACCTTCCTTCCGGATTTAAGAGTATGGAAGAGATGGAAAATGTGTGACCGCAGGGGTGCCATACCGGCACCACCGCCAATGTAAACCATTTCACGTTCTGTTTCTTTAATGAAAAAGTCACCGTAGGGACCGGATATGGTTACCTTGTCACCTGGCTTACGAGAAAACACGTATGATGAACAGATCCCCGGGTTCACATTCATAAATTTATTCTTCTTCTGATCCCACGGCGGTGTGGCAATACGGATATTGAGTTTTATGATATTTCCTTCGGCCGGGTGGTTGGCCATAGAGTAGGCACGGAATATGGGTTCGGGATTCACCATTTTAAGATCCCAGATATTCAGCTTATCCCAGTCTTCACGGAACTTTTCTTCCACCTGGATGTCCTTAAAGTCCACCTCGCAAGCCGGCACATCAATCTGGATATATCCCCCTGATTGAAAATCAAGCTCTTCCCCTTCCGGGAGTTTTACAACAAACTCTTTGATAAAGGTGGCCACGTTTTTATTGGAAACCACTTCACACTCCCATTTCTTGATTCCGAAAATCTCTTTTGGAATTTTAATATCCAGATCTTGTTTGACTTTTACCTGACAGCTCAGGCGCCATTTGTTCTGAATCTCCTTGCGGGTAAAGTATCCCACCTCTGTGGGCAGGATATCTCCTGCGCCGTCGAGGATCTGGCACTTGCACATGGCGCATGTCCCGCCACCACCACAGGCACTGGGAAGATAGATGGATTCGCTCGACAATGTCGTTAATAGGGTATCTCCGGCATTTACCACCAACTCCTTTTCATCGTTGATCCGTACTTTAACCGGACCGGAGGGTACCAGTTTTGCTTTGGCATATAAAAGTACGCTGACCAGAACGAGTATAAGCACCAGGAAAGTGGCGACGCTCAATGTGATAACCCAAATGGTTCCAGCTTCTAAGAATATCATGATCGTTATTTTTCAATTAATTTTTTAAAGTTCAATACCCATAAAGCTCATAAAAGCGATACCCATCAGGCCTGTAAGAATAAAGGTGATTCCCAGTCCCCGGAGCGGTGCAGGCACGTTTGAGTACCTGATTTTCTCACGTATCGCTGCAATGCCGACAATGGCGAGGAAAAAGCCTGTTCCGCTGCCAAGTCCGAAAGATGTGGCTTCAGCAAGATTTGCGAAATTCCGTTCCTGCATAAAGAGCGATCCTCCCAAGATGGCACAGTTTACAGCAATAAGCGGCAGAAAAATACCAAGGGAGTTGTACAGAGTCGGACTGACCTTTTCGATGATCATTTCTACCAGCTGCACCATGGCGGCTATGGTAGCGATAAACATGATAAAGGTGAGAAAACTGAGGTCAACGCCTGCAAACTGAGGTCCGAGCCAAGAGAGGGCACCTCTTCCAAGAACAAAATTCTCAAGCAGATAATTGATCGGAACTGTGATCCCGAGTACGAATATAACGGCTGCCCCCAGTCCGACACTGGTGTTCACGGTACGTGATACGGCAAGATAAGAGCACATGCCCAGAAAGTAGGCAAACACCATGTTATCGATAAAGACAGACCTGACAAAAATGCTAATTAATTCTTCCATCTGAATTGTTTTTTAATATTCGGGCATCCTAACATCTAACTAATATCAATGAGGTCACGTTCTCTGGAGCGGTGTACCCAGATAATAACCCCCACGGTGATCAGAGCCATGGGAGGCAGGATCATGAAACCGTTGTTTTCGTATCCAAACTCATACAAAGCATTGGGGATCACCTGATAGCCAAAAAGCGTTCCTGATCCGAGAAGCTCCCGGAAGAATCCAACGGCGAGAAGCACCCACGCATATCCTGCAGCATTACCGATACCGTCGAGAAATGAGGGCCAGGGTTTGTTGTTCAGGGCAAAGGCCTCCAGGCGGCCCATGATGATACAATTGGTAATGATCAGTCCGACAAACACGGACAGCTGCCGGCTGACATCATAAACAAAGGCTTTGAGGATCTGGTCAACGAGGATCACCAGTGCTGCGATCACGGTTAGTTGCACAATGATACGAATGCGTGGCGGGATCCCTTTGCGCAGCAGGGAGATGATCAGGTTTGCCGACCCCATAACTGCGACGACGGAGATTGCCATAACAAGCGATGTTTTCATCTGCACCGTGATGGCCAGCACCGAACAGATACCCAGCACCTGGACAGTGATCGGGTTGTCTTTATTGAGCGGGTTGCTCAGCAGTTTCTGGTTCTTTCCGGAGAACAGAGGCTCTTTTTGTGTATTGCTATTTGTTTCGCTCATGATGTTCTGATTTTTTCAAAATAAGATTGATATACTTTCAGACCGTCGCGCAGCATATTGGTCACACCGTTTGAGGTAATGGTTCCGCCGCTGATGCCATCCACTGCATGCGGATCATCGGGAGCTGCCCCTCCTTTTACAACCCTTACCGGCCTGAAGTTTCCCTCTTCATCAAAAATTCGTTTGCCGGGGAACTGCTGCTGAAAATCACGGTCAGCTATTTCTGCGCCAAGGCCGGGAGTCTCGCTGGCATGATCAAAATCTGCTCCGGCAATGGTGACCATATCTGACATCAGTCCGACATAACCCCAAATCGGGCCCCAGAGGCCGTTGCCCCTGATTGGAACAATATAATAAGTCTCACCTTCCAATTCAGCGATAAAAACAGGGAGCTGGCGGTCAGCAACATCTTTTCGGTTTTCATCCTGCAAGTCCACTTCAAAGGCATCCCCTTCCAGTTCTTCACCCTGGGAATTGACAATCTTGGCAGTGGTAACATAGCGGTCGAAAAGGGTCTCCGCTTCTGCACGTGGCGCAGGTATATTGATGGCTGCAAGGATGTTCTGCATTTTTTCGATGCGCATATTTCGCTCCTGCAAGGGTCTCAGCAAAGTAGCGGCCGATGAAAGCACCAGGGCCACGATCACAACCATTGCAGATGCATATAAAAACACATAACGATTTGACATGGTGTTCTTTTTTTCAGGTTTATTTTTGAATTGTTACTTCTGCTTTTTTAAGCCTGTTCATTCTTCTTTTGATATTGGCTGCTACTACATAATGGTCAATCAGTGGAGCAAACACATTCATAAACAGGATGGCCAGCATCATCCCTTCCGGATAGGCCGGATTCACAACGCGGATCAGGATGGTGATCACACCAATAAGGAAGCCATAGATATACTTTCCGGTGCCAGTTTGAGAGGCAGAAACGGGATCGGTTGCCATATATACCGTACCAAAGGCAAATCCTCCCATAATAAGGTGATAGTAGGGTGGGATGGCCATAAAATCATTGACGGCAAACAAATTAAACAAGCCTCCCATGAACAGACCTCCGGCTACGACGGAAAGCATGATACGAAGGCTGCCGACTCCGGTAGCAACGAGAATCACAGCTCCTATAAGGACTGCAACCGTTGAAGTTTCACCTATTGACCCGGGGATGGTGCCAACAAACATCTCAAACGCGGACGGCAGATACTGCAGTTCACCTGCAGCCAGCACTGCCAGCGCCGTGGCGCCCGAGAATCCATCAACAAGTTGTTGCCCTTCCTGAAGTGTTGTATCGATCCAGACCTCACCGGAAAGGTATGAAGGATAGGCAAAAAACAGGAAGGCACGTGCCAGCAGCGCCGGATTAAGGATATTCATACCGGTTCCTCCAAACACCTCTTTCCCGATAATTACAGCGAAGATGGTAGCTACAGCCACCATCCATAAAGGGGTTGTTACCGGAATCACCAACGGGATCAGCAAGCCCGAGACAAGGAAACCCTCATTCACTTCGTGGTCACGGATGGTGGCAAAGAGAAATTCGATGGCAAGTCCGGATGCATAGCTCACAACGATGAGCGGCAGCACACGGATCAACCCATAAACAAACTGATCCAGAAAAGCGACCTCTTGTCCGATTGCAAGGTAATGTTGGTAACCCACGTTCCACATACCGAAAAGCATCACGGGAATCATGGCGATTACCACGTGAAACATCGTACGCTTCATATCCATGGCATCGCGGATGTGACTGCCCTTTTTGGTAACATTCCCAGGCACGAACAAAAAAGTTTCAAAAGCCTCAAACGTCCGGTTCAGCTTTTCCAGTTTGCCCCCCTTCTCGAAATTCGGCTTGACCTTTTCAACTAAATTATGCAACGCTTTCAATGTTCTTTATTTTTTGAAGGTTTATGATCTTGTAATGTTGGGATTAAGCAAACTCTTTCTTCATCGTATCCAGTCCTTCACGCAGGATGGTTTGCATTTCAATTTTGGAAGGACAAACATACTCACAGAGGGCAAAATCCTCCGGGGCAACCTCATAGATACCCAGTTTCTCCATCATATCAATATCATTGATCATAATTGACTTGATCAATTGCATCGGCATAATGTCCATTGGCAGCACTTTTTCGTACAGACCTGTAATCACGAACGGACGTTCGCCACTGCGGATGTTGGTGTTGTGTCTGTATTTCCTCCCGGGCATCAGGAAGGAAAAGAATGTTCTTGACACGCTGAACTTATCCGTATTGGGAATCAACCACCCAAACAATTCAGGCTTATCCCCTTCAGGTATTACAGCAACCTGGTCATCATAAAAACCAATAAAACCATCGCGTTCAATTTGTTCACCCGAAAGCACATCACCACTGATAATTCGGAGATTGACACCCGCTTCCTCTTTGATGTTGTTATCTGTAAAAGAACTCAGCTGCGCACCATTTATGATTTTGTAATAACGGGGATTAAGAATCTCGGGGCCGTTTAACACAACGACTTTTCTTGCATCATATATTCCTTTCTCAAACAAAATGCCTATGGTGATCACATCCTGAACATCAAGATACCAGACCACTTCGCCTTTGTTAACCGGCTTGATATGATGGATCTGTATCCCCACGTTCCCGGCCGGATGCGGACCTTTAAAAGCGTGCAGTCTGACACCTTTGGCTTCTGTAAAGGCCTTTGACATCGTTTCTCCGGTTTGGGTACTCAAGTACACATCTCCATCGGTAAGGCGACCAAGAACGTCCAGTCCGGACTGAAAAAAGGCCTCCCTTCCGTTCACCACAAAATCCATATCAGGTGCAAGCGGCGTGGTCTTGAATGCGGAAATAAAAATATCACGTGGTTTAATCTTCGGGTCAGCAATTACAGAATAAGGACGCTGTCTGATGGCAGGCCACAAACCACTCTTTAATAGTTTGGAGACGATCTGCTCGCGGGATATGCTGCCGGCAGATTCAACACCAAAGTCGATGTGTTCATTCCTGCCGTCCGGTTTAATGCGCACCTCCAGGATACGCCTTTTGGCACCACGAACAAGCTGTGTATACGTTCCACTCACCGGGGATGTAAACAGCACATCTTCATTGTATTTGTCATAAAACAAGGGTGTCCCAACCTTGACTGGAGTGCCTTCCTCCACCAACATCTTTGGCGTAAGGCCGTGAAAAACAGGTGGTCTGATGGCATATTCAGCCGACAAAGGGGGCGTTTGCAGGATCTTTTCTGCTTCACCGGCCAGAGGAATATTTAAACCGCGTCTGATCTTAATCACTTTTGACAT
The DNA here is from genome assembly GCA_007123065.1 of Bacteroidales bacterium. Lineage (GTDB taxonomy): Bacteria > Bacteroidota > Bacteroidia > Bacteroidales > UBA7960 > PUPG01. The sequence continues at coordinate 2,871 of SKSI01000176.1, read as the reverse complement.
CTTAAAAGATAAATTTACATTATGCTGGGCAACAAAATTATAGATATTTTTAAATACTTTAAAAGGTTTTTTGAGATGTTTTACTTTTTATTAGCTTTGTTGAAAGCATCATCTTAACATAACAAACAGAAATATGCATTACATAAAACATTCTTTATTCCCCTCGTGGCAAAACATTCTGCTGGTCTTTATGTTTTCCCTTTTTCTTTCTCATCTAACAGCCAAAGCAGGTTACAATAATATAGATTTTTTTCTTTATGGTGATTTTATACATAAAAACAACATCAAAACCGTTTTGTTTAGTCAAAAAGATTTTGAATTGTCAGACCCCATCATTCGTCTGAATACCAGCGAAAAGCTTATCCTTCGATTTGATGATCTGGATGCTGACTTTAAACATTATTCTTATACAATCATTCATTGTGACGCTCACTGGCAACCTTCTGAATTAAGAGATTTTGAATACATTGAAGGTTTTTATGAAGACGAGATTCGGGATTTCCGGCGTTCTGTAAACACCCGCGTCCCATATACACATTATTTCCTGGAATTTCCAAACCACAACCTCCGTCCAAGCCTTTCCGGCAATTATATTCTCAAAGTATTTGTGAACGGTGATCGGGAAAATGTGGCCTTTACACGGCGGTTCATGGTTTTTGAAGAGCGGATAAACGTTGACGGGTATGTACAGCAAGCCAACCTGGTGCGTTACCGTGACAGGAAGCAACAGTTGATGTTTAACATTAACCTGGGCAATTATCGGATATCAAACCCCTATCGCGACATGAATGTGGTGATCGCCCAAAATGGAAGATGGGATAATGCCATCAGAAACATTGACCCGAAATCCATTCAGGGAAACACATTGGTTTATGATTATGAGGACAAAACCCTTTTTGAGGGAGGGAATGAATTCAGACGCTTTGATATCAGAAGCCTGCGTTATATGTCTGAACGGGTTAATGACATCCAATCATCCAGAAGACACTGGGATGTATACCTTTCAGCCGATTACAGGCGTAGCTTTCACAGATATGTTTCCGACGACGACATCAACGGTCGCTTCCAGATCAGAACACAGGATGCCAGAAACAGTGACATAGAAGGGGACTATGCCTGGGTGCACTTCCATCTGCCCATGGAAACAACCATACAGTCCGGTCATATCTACGTAATGGGTGCACTTACCGATTGGACTTTTACAGAAGAAGGCAAGATGAACTACAACTTTGGTGAGAAAGCATACGAGTTAAGCCTGCTCCTCAAGCAAGGCTATTACAACTACAAATATGCCGTCCTGGAAAATGAGGGAGCAGTTGCCGATGTTTTATACACCGAGGGCAGCCATTCGATGACGGAAAACGACTACACCATATACGTTTATCACAGGGAGCCGGGCGATTTGTATGACAGGCTCGTGGGCATCGGACACCTGAATTCGTCTATCCCCCGCTGATCAGGTGAATCACTTTTACATCATCACCATCATGAATTTCTGCATGATCGTAATCATTGGGCATAATTGTCTTGCCATTTACCCTTACTACCAAAAACTTAAAAGTAAAGGTTTTGGCATCCAACAACTCGCGGACCGTCATGCCGGTTTTGCCGGAAAATGTTTCAGGACGGTTATTCAATGTAATTTTCATCATTAAAAAAAATTGATCAAAAACTTTTTCGCGCTTCGCTTTTAAGATACTCCATAGCCTCCCTGGTAGCAGATTGAGCCAGTTCGGCTTCCAAAATCTTTTGGATCAGCACGCTTGCTTCCGCTTTTCCATCCAGGCCTACCGCCAACGAATTCACCTGGGCGATCATCTCCTCATAAGCCTTTACTATCAGCTCCCAGACCTTGGGAGAAACATATACCTGTTGCGACAGATTGTGCGCGTACTCATTCCGGATGTTCTGGATAAGAAGCTTTTGCAATTCCCGGGCCGTAAGTCCCGGCCGGTGCACACGCATGATCAGGTTGTTGGGAGAAATGCGCTCAAGCAACAAAATAAGCCTTTCATAGGCCTGAAGGCGCAGCGGCAACGATATGCGCATACGCTCTGCAAGCAGATCCATGTGCCTCCGATTGATTTCGTGTTTGAAAAATTCCTTTAGCAAAAACCAGGCCGTGATAAAAACCACCACCGAAGGAACTGCATACCGAAGCAAATACCAAATCTCATCCATAAAAAATATCTTTGTTAAATTAAGGAAGCAGTTAAATATTCATCGTCTTATACAACTAAACTACTAAACAACTAAACATCTAAACATCTAATCATCTAAACACCTAAACACCTAAACAACTAAACATCTAATCATCTAAACACCTAAACAACTAAACACCTAAACAACTAAACACCTAAACAACTAAACACCTAAACTATCTCACAAAGATACGTCTTTTGGGAAATTGGTTTATTTTGCTAAATTTGCCGCTTGTCATCATTCTTCACAAAGAGAACAAATATCACATTTCCCAACAATAATACATATACGTCATGATTCATTTATCCGAACGAATAAACAACCTTTCAGAGTCCGAAACCCTTGCCATGTCGCGGATGAGCCGTGAACTCAAAGCCCAGGGACACGATGTAATCAACCTCAGCGTTGGAGAGCCCGATTTTTTCACTCCCGACCCGGTTAAAGCGGCCGCACATCAGGCCATTGACGACAACCACTCATTTTACACGCCGGTGAACGGCTACCAGGATCTTCGCGAGGCCATTTGCAACAAGCTGTTGCGCGACAACGGCCTGCAGTACACACCCGACCAGATCGTGGTGGGCACGGGTGCCAAGCAATGCATTGCCAACGCGATGCTATGCATGGTAAATCCCGGTGATGAGGTGATCATTCCCGCGCCCTATTGGG
>SKSI01000153.1 GCA_007123065.1 Bacteroidales bacterium | reverse complement strand
AATTTGCGTCACCTTTACATCCTGATCCCCTTCAATTTTTCCTTGCAGGAAATCGGCAATTTCTCTCGCTGAATATTCCATCCAAATAATTACTTGGGTTATTTGCGCCCGCAAGTTACCAATATTTGATATGATAGCCAAATAGAATTGTTGACATGTGTCGTAAGTATCTCATTACTAATGAATTTATTTCGGCTGAATGGTTTTGGGGTAGCAAAGAAAGTGTTTTTCCACAGGATGGGATAATACATTGATATTGAGTTGATCACTGGCGTGAGCAATATCTGTCAGTTCGTCTTCACGAGTCATAACCAGAATGCCTCCCGTTCCCGGATCGTAGGCGTTGTTGCGGGTCAGGCCTTTGATCACAAAGTAGTCCACTTCGTCTTCACACCTGAGTTGATAAAAATGACTGGTCGCCTTTCTGACCTGCTGCACGTATTCCTCTGAAAAGGGGCCTTTCTGCATTTCAATCCTAAACAGATTTCTGTTAACGATACCGCTGGCGAGCAGATTAAGTATCCTGTCTTTGTGGTTTGCCCAGCTTTTTATCGATGCAAATACGTCGTGGTCGTCAAGCAGGGCAAAATCCTCCAGCAATGAATCGTCTTTTATGAAGTCGCTTCGGTTATATCTGTTGTAAAGAAAACGTTTTAACGGTGCTGTGGCAAACAGCTGTTCACCGGCCAGTGCAAGTTCTCTGGCGCGCCGCAATGTGCTGATAAGCATTCTTTCTGCCGTGATCACGGTTTTGTGCAGGTATACCTGCCAATACATCAAACGACGGGCAATGATAAATTTCTCAATGCTGTAAATCCCCTTTTCATCGATAACAAGAATGTCACCGGCAATATTGAGCATCTTTATGATACGATCCCAGCTAACAACACCTTCGGATACACCGGTAAAGAAGCTGTCACGATTGAGATAGTCAAGCCTGTCCATGTCCAGCTGTCCGGATACCAGTTGATGCAAAGGCTTTTTCGGATGGCTGTTTTTAAATATGCTGATGGCTTCTTCCAGATCATGCTGCTTACTCATCCGCTTCATAAAAAGCTCCGTAATGTTTTCATGAGATAAATCTTCCACCAGGGCATTTTCCAGGGCATGGGAAAAGGGCCCGTGGCCGATGTCATGCAGCAAAATGGTTTTTGTTACGGCAATTGCTTCATCAGAAGTAATGGTATGTCCTTTGAAACGTAAGATGTCAATCGCTTGTCCCATCAGGTACATTGCTCCCATCGCGTGATGAAAGCGGGTGTGGAGTGCCCCGGGGTATACAAGGTGGGTTAGGCCAAGTTGCTTGATGTTTCGCAGCCTCTGGAAAAAAGGATTTTCAATGATGTCAAATATTGAAGCGTCCGGAACGTTTATAAAACCGTACACCGGGTCATTGAATATCTTGAGCTTCTTTGAAGCGGATGTGTTCATTGATGGCAAGTTACTGTAAATTTTAGATTTTTTTGTAAAAAGCCTGCTATGGCGTTGGCTTTTTTAGTTAAATTTGTTATACTCTGCAAAATACAAAAAAAATATGAGTGAGCGGATCCTTTGGGCTGATGATGAAATAGATCTTTTAAAGCCACATATCTTGTTTCTTCGGGGAAAGGGCTATGATGTCGTGACAACAAACAGCGGGGCTGAGGCCCTTGACCTAATAGATGACGAGCGTTTTGATATCGTTTTCCTGGATGAGAACATGCCGGGTCTTACCGGAGTTGAGACCCTGGAGCGGATCAAAAGCAAATATCCCGCTTTGCCCGTGGTGATGATCACCAAGAGCGAAGAGGAAACGATTATGAATGATGCTATCGGAAGCAATATTTCCGACTACCTTATCAAGCCGGTGAATCCGCACCAAATCCTGCTGGCCGTAAAAAAGAACCTGGAAAACCGCAAACTCGTTAGTGAAAAAACAAGCATGGCTTACCAGCGGCAGTTCCAGGAAATTGGAAGCCGGTTGTCTGTTTCTCTTGATTTTAATGAATGGGTTGATATCTTTAAACAACTTGTGCATTGGGAACTGGAATTGAGCCGGTCTCAGAATGAAAGCCTCAGGGATATTTTTCTGATGCAGAAAGGGGAGGCCGGTAGTGTTTTTGCGCGCTTCGTAAAAGAAAACTATACCGATTGGTTGAAAGGACAGTCAGAAACAAAACCGGTATTGTCACACACCCTGTTCCGGGAAAAGTGTCTTCCCCTCATTAAAAATGAGAACAAGATCTTTCTGATCATAATAGATAATTTGCGTTTTGACCAATGGAAAGCTATCCGGCCGCGTATAGAAGAGATGTACCGACTAGTTCAGGAGGATATTTATTGTGGCATTTTGCCAACGGCAACGCAATACGCCCGGAATGCATTTTTTGCCGGATTGCTTCCCGGTGAGATTCAGAAAAAATATCCCAATTATTGGACACGTGAGCGCGATGAAGGCTCCAGAAACCAGTTTGAAAAAGAGTTGCTCGAAGAGCAGATCAAGCGACTGGGTGGAGGCGTTTCATTTCATTATCATAAGATT
>SKSI01000175.1 GCA_007123065.1 Bacteroidales bacterium | reverse complement strand
TAAAGAGCGGATTGTGACTTCTGTGGCTGATAACGTGAAAGCCGAAAGCGAACTTGTTACGGAAGAGGTGAACTATAATAACAATGTCACGGTTTTCCTCGAACAATATACTGCCACCATTACAACGCAATCGGGAGACATCCCTTATCTTCAGGGCATATCCCTGTCGATGGCCGAAGGCTTTTACTGGGAACATATGCGCGACAGGAGCACAGGGAGCGAAAAGTACAGGTATCACATCAGGTACCCATTCCCTGAATTTGAGATGAGAAAACTCGTCATGGAGTTTCAGCGGATGCAACGGGAGCTTACAGCACAACTTCAGGGACTCCTTGACGCGGTGAACGAGGTTGCTGCAATCGAGCAGATCAATAATAATATTTCCGAGCTGCAAAATTTGGCCGGTTCGTTTATTGACGGCAGAAAAGAGCAGGCTTTGAATGGAATTAACCGCTACAGGGGGCTTTTAAACAGTATGACTCTTTATGAAGAGGGTAGCAGTCTGGGTACACTTCGCCTTGGTATCAGAGCCGGAGAAAAGCTTTTCACAACGGCACAACAACCCAATATTCGCAGCGAATGTGCAAGGATAACGGGTACCCGTCAGGAAGGGAAATACTGGATTGTCAATTATGATACAGACTATTGTTATGATGATCCGGAGAATCATATTGAAGTACATTATCGCTTTGGAACATCACCCATCAGAAACAGGTTTTATTTTGATGTCAATGAAGAAAAAGTGAGTATTTCTATTCGCGAGCCATTTCATTTTACAGCTCTTTCATCTGATGGGGATACTATTACCAGGTCCAGGCTTTTAATTGCTTTGTATGCAGAACACGATGCCCCTTTTATTGTCGAACAGCTGACACTTACATTTGAGGATTTGCCCCCGCTTATGATCCGGGATATTGGTCAACGTTTCTCAGGCAGTGGCAACCATAACCTGATTATAGAGATCAATGAACCCGTGAATGCCGAGCTGACGAGGGCTTCAGGGAGAAGAAATGCGAGTATTAGCGGGCACCTGCAATACCTGGAAGCGCATCAAAACAAAAGAAATACTTACCGAATCTATAAACATAATTACACAACATCCTGGTGAAAAGTAAACCAGCAAAACCTATTCAACTTGAAAATTAATTTTTATTTTAACCATTTAATCACCAATTATTAATCAAAATTTTAACATCATGAAAAAACAAAAACTATCTATTTTGCTTTTTGTCTTGTTTCTGAGCACATTGTTTGTTTTTACCCAATGTGGTTCAAAAAGCGATCTTCCAAGGGGTGAAGAGCGCGTTACCATTCTTTGTAGTGGTCCGGAATATCGTTCGGATTCTGAGTACTTCAGGGCAAACAGTACTGCTGACAGCCCGAATATGGCGAATTCAAAAAGAATGGCGCTCAGCAATGCCAGAGCCGAACTTGCCGGTCAAATGGAAGTTACGGTTAAGTCAGTGATCGATAACTATGTTCAGGATATGACTATTGGTGATATGCAGGAGTTCCAGCAACGTTATGAAGGGCTGTCGCGTGAAGTGATCAATCAGAAACTTACCGGTACAAGAATTATTTGTGAAGAGGTGACCAGAACCCCTGAAGGTCGCTATCGTACATACGTAGCCATAGAGCTATCGGGAAATGAGATTCACGATGCTATGGATGCGCGTATTTCCAGAGATGAACGGTTGCGTTTGGATTATGACTACGATCGTTTTAAAAACTCATTTGATGAGGAAATGAGAAACATGGAAAGAGATCGTTATTAATTAATGAGCCCTTTGCTGCTGCCTGAAAAGTCTAAAGTGCTCTTCAGGCAGTATTTATAATCAAATGCCGGTATTCGTTTGATTGATATTTCTTACCCCTGAAAAAACGAAAATAACCAAAGCCATGAAAAATATCGTGCACTTTTTCGCTTTCTTATTCGCAAGTCTTATTTTGCTTCCTGTGCATGCGCAGTTCCCTAGCTTTGAAGAGTATAGCAGACAACGTGAGGCAGAATTTGAGCAATACAAACAGGAATATGAAGAGTTTCTGAATCAGATGAAACAGCGCTACGAAGATTATGTGGTCCAAAGAGATAAAGAGTTTACAGAATATCTGAACCAGAGATGGGAGGAGTATCAGATATTTACCGGCCAAAAGGCTGAAGAGAAACCAAAACCTTCCATTATGCCCATGCATGAACCGGACGCAGATATACCCCACGAGCGCACGCTTCCGGTATCAGAAGAGGAGGTTGTCCGGTTAAGCCGGCCAGTCACTGAACCTGAATTGCCTGCCATACAAAAACCTGAACCGGAAAGGTTTCCGACAAGAACTCTGAACCTGACCTATTATGGCAACCGCATTTCTTTGACTTATGATCCGGCTTTAATGGTCAGAGTGCCAAACACGATTGATAATGAATCCATTGCCCGGTTCTGGACCGATGCCAGTGCTGCCAATTACAATCATCTCGTCAATCAGCTGGGCGATGAGAAAAGGCGCATGAACCTGAACGATTGGGGGTATTATGTTCTGGTAAGAAATGCAGCACGACAAATATATACCCGTTCTGAAAATGGTGCTACATTATTGACCTGGTTTCTGATGAACCGTTCCGGATACAGAGCCAGGGCGGCCTATTACGATAATCAGGCGATGCTTATGCTGCCCTCTGTCCACGATATTTACGAGGTGAGCTTTCAGGTTTTTGATGGAATTAAGTTTTATTTGGTTGAAGGGGAAGCACCACAGGTATTTACGTATGATCAGGACTTCCCTGATGCGCCGCGCATCATGTCTATGAACATATACAGCCCACTCAACCTGGGCAATCTAATTGTCACCCGTGAACTCAGTTTTGAGTACGGAGGAGAGAGCTATAGCCTGGAATTTGAATACTGCGCCAATACAGTTAAGTTTTATGCAGATTATCCTCAGTCGCAAATCAATGTTTACTTTGATTCTGCAGTTTCGCCCATCGCACAGGAATCACTGGCAGAAAACCTTATGCCGCTTATTGCCGACAGGGAAGAACTGGATGCCGCCAACCTTTTGCTGAACTTTACACAAACTGCGTTCGACTACAAAACAGACAATGAGCAATTTGGATATGAGAAGTTCTTCTTTGCCGAAGAGGTATTGCATTTTCCTTATTCAGATTGTGAAGACCGGTCCGTGCTCTTTGCTTACCTCATCAGAGAGCTTATGAACCTGAAAGTGGTCGGACTTGAATACTACGATCACATTGCAACCGCGGTGAACTTCACACAGCATCCGGGAGGCGATTATGTAATCTACATGGATGATAGGTATACGGTCAGTGATCCAACTTATATCAATGCACCTGTTGGCCTGACGATGCCCAAATACGCCGACATGACCGCCATCATAATTGAACTGGATGACAGTCCGCATTTGGGTACACTTGCCAGCAGCATATGGGATCAGGTGTATGACTTTGGGGGCCATCGCGGTGGCAATAGAAACGATCTGGTTTTTGACAGTATGGGAAATGCTTATCTTACAGGTTTTTTCAGAGGGAATGCGGAATTTGGCAATTTCAGACTGTCATCAATGAATGGAACACATGGCGCTTTCCTGGCGAAATTTGACTATAATGGCGTGCTGCAATGGGTCCGCCAGCCAGACCAGCAAAAAAGTGCTATGGCATATCATGTTGCACTCGATCATGATCAGAATGTGTATTTTGCCGGGACATTCAACGAACAAATGGCCTTCGGTAACTACAGACTTGCCGCGGAAGAATATGCGGATGTTTTTATTGCCAAATACAACCCCGCAGGAAGACTCCAATGGGCGCAGCGCGCAGGAGTTGATACGATAAATCCGGGTAATCAGTTTATGTTTGTAGCCAAATATGATGCTTCCGGAACCCATCATGGAACAGACATATTTATGGAAAACCCTGATTATAATGCCTATGGTATCAATTTTGACCAACAAGGAATGATTTATCTTGCCGGTTCTTCTTTTGCAAACACCGGTATGAATGTTGCTTCAATGGCATTCAAAACAGCTGATATTTTCGATCCGGTTCGGGCCCTAAAGGAAGAAAACGACAGACTTTTGGATGATAATTACGATCGGGCAATAGCCGGTCTGTTTGCCGCAATAAACCTGGTCAAGCTGGAGAATGTTATGATTCCCGGAACTGCTGCGCAACAGGCTTTGGATAGGTACAATCCCGGATTCCGAAGAAGGGCACCAACTGTTTACAATGCTATTGCTAATATCAACTTTTTAAAAAATGACCAGGGAGTGGTATTGATTACTGTTGACGGAGGAAGCTCAATTACAATAGATTACTTGAGAATTCGTGACAATGCAACCGTTAAGGTAACAGAATTCAGTAATGGAAATACACAGCTAGATGTTTTATCCGGACTGAGTGTCGGAAAATCAATTGTATGGTATGATCTGAATTTTGTCAGGCTGTTAAGAGATACAGGTGATTTATTGTTTGACTATTCGAGAAAAAACACACAAAGAACCTTTAATATCGAAAAGGATCTGTTTTACTAGATTAATTCATAAACTTGATGAAACTTCTGATGGAACTGCCTTGATTTTGAACGCAGCTCAATCAAAGGCGGAAAGTTAATAAAGCTAAACCATCAACGAATCAACGATTCAACAATTCAACGATTCAACGATTCAACGATTCAACGAATCAACGATTCAACGATTCAACGATTCAACAATACACCCGTATTGATGTGTGTTTTACTAAAAAAACCTATCCGGAAATTTTTTTGTATATGCAAAGTATTATCGTGTATATTTGTACCGTATTTGGTTCTTTAAGATTAATAGGGAATTTGGTGCGAATCCAAAACTATCCCCGTAGCTGTAAATCCCTGGTTGCCTTACTGTGGCAGCAGGTTTAAACAAAAATCCACTGTTCGTTTCAAAGGATGGGAAGGAGTTTGAACCAGGGAAAGTCAGAAGACCTGCCAGATGCAACCAATTCAGTAGCTTTCGGGTGAAAAGCGACAGGTTGTATTCCAGCTAAAGGATACCTATCTGATTTTTCTTTCCCGCGAGTTACCATTTATTTACTTAATCTTATTTAAAATGAATGGTGTATCTCGTTTTGCAGTAAAGGTTTCAATTTTGATTTCTTTTCTGTTTTTGAACTCCAATGTGTTTGCTATCCACGGGACTGGCAAATTATTAAAGCATCTGTTACCTTCAGAAGCGGAAAATCCATTCCCTGTTGAAAACATTATGGGTTTTGAAGATGATGCAGATATTGTGCTCGATCTGGTTGATGTTTTTGACGGGCTTGACGGCGTGGTTGATTATTTTGAGCTGCTGGTCAACTCAAAACCATTGGTAGCAACGGTTGAAATAGATCAGGATGATCTGATCATCAGCTTTCATGAGGCCGGGCAAACAAATATTGTTATCCAGGCCATCACAGAAAATGACGATATCCATCCAACAGCTTTTGTTATTGGTGTAATGCCTGTTATTACCGGGGAATATATCCTTTCTGATTTCAGCAACCTGACACTGCCTCCGGAGAATTACTGGAATGGTTCGGATCAGAGCGGGGGTTTTGATTCCGGAACGGCTTTTTTTCCAAACGATTACAACGCAGCCTGGGGTTCCTGGAGCGGATGGTCATACTCCAATATATCAGATAATACCACACCGGGCTGGCTGAATCAATTCAGCGCCATTACCGGTTCAGGGATGCCGGAAGAATCCGCACAGATCAGTGTATATGCTGTCAGTTATGTCGGTTCTGTTGCCAATGTGATTCACTTTGAGGAAGAATCCGCGCATCTGGCGAAAGGCTTTTTTGTTACCAACAGCACTTTTGCCGCGTTGTCAATGAAATATGGAGATGCTTATTCAAAAAAGTTTGGAGGATCCGATGGAAATGACCCCGATTGGTTCAAATTAAATATTTGGGGCATGAAAGATGACGAACCTACCGAAACCATCGAATACTATCTTGCCGATTATCAGTTTGAAGACAATTCAGAGAATTATATCATTCAGACCTGGCAGTGGATTGAGTTAAGTGCGCTGGGGAAAGTGGATAGCCTGATGTTCAGCCTTAGTTCAAGTGATGTCGGTGACTGGGGAATGAACACGCCGGCCTATTTTGCGCTTGATCACCTTTATGTTGCACCTGATGCACCTCCATTTGTTGCAAATCCCATTGATGACATCTATCTCCCGGAAAATTCAGACGAGTTTATCATAGATATGAGTCTTGTTTTTACTGACCCTGATGATGACGATAACCAAATCATACTATCTGTTGTGGAGAATTCAAATCCTGATCTCCTGGAAACTTTTCTTGATGGCCATCAACTTATTTTAGGTTTAAACGCTGACATGACAGGGAGCGCAAATGTTACAGTTGAAGCACTTTCCAATGGAAAAACTGTTCTGGAAACCTTTCGGGTATCTGTTTTTAGCTATTCCGATGTTCGTTACATCTCTGAAGTGCTGGAGTATAAACCTGCCCCCGGCCAGTTCATCAACAAGGCGCCCTGGGGGCTTCCATCATCAGCGGAGTCGATCAAAGGAGGCGTCAATGGCCATCTTTCTTTAGGTGCTTTTGGTGGGTATGTGATTTTCCGGTTTGATGATCCTGTAGTTAACCATCCGGCAAATCCTTATGGGGTGGATTTTATCATTTTTGGGAATCCCGGTCCTTACTGGTCAGAGCCGGGCAGCGTATGGGTGATGAAAGATGATAATGGCAACGGCCAACCTGATGGTACCTGGTACGAACTGGCCGGAAGCGACTACTTTTTCTCAAGCACCATCCATGGAAATGATGTCACATACATCAATCCCGGATCAGATGTAGCTGAAGATGTTCCGTGGTTTGACAACGTTGGCAATAGCGGTTTAATCGTTGCCAATACCGCGCACGAACAGCCCTACTATCCGATGAATGCGTTTTTTCCTGATGTTGATCCGGGTCAATATACATTGGGCGGTACAAGGATTGCCGACGCAGTAGATATGTCGGAACCAGGTATGGTAAAATCGCATAGAAGGGCATTTGGATACGCCGACAATCAGCTGCGCGGCAGTGCACCGTACAACAGACCTGATAATCCTTACGAAGATAATATTGGGCACGCCGGGGGCGATTCTTTTGATATCAGCTGGGCTGTTGATGAGCATGGCCAGTATGTTGATCTGGATACCATTCATTATATCAAGGTACAGACCGCAGTATTGGCCAATGCAGGCTGGATGGGAGAGGTCTCAACGGAAGTTACCGGGGCCGTTGCGGTGCAGCCCAACAGCACAATAACCGGAGTCCAGGATATGATTGTGATCAAAGACCTGCCGAAGGAGATTACGGAACCCCAATACCAATTGGAAGCTTTTGCATTTCATCGCGGACGTGTCCTTACGGAAGCGGAGATTCAGTGGCATGCTGATCTTGATGGAGCTTATGTTGATGAAGCCATGGTACTTCACCTTACACAGTCCGGTTCACTCAGCCTTACCGCATTCCTTGCTGATAACCCTGAAATTATTACCAGCGCCGAAACCTATGTGAATCTGGATGATGATCCGACATCATTAACACAACCGGAAGTTGAACTTGTTATTTATCCCAACCCGGTTTCAAATGAATTCATCGTATCGGGAGATGAGCAGATGGTGATTTGGATATATGATCTGTCAGGTAGATTGCTGACTGAGTTTGTCAACTACAAGAGTGGACAACTTATTGATGTTAGTAATTTGCAAAGCGGCATCTATATCATACAAATCAAAACAAAAAACAAAACCGTTTTTTCCAGATTGCTGAAAAAGTAATACTTCCATAATGCCGGCAAAGACCACATACCTGCTTTTATTCTTAGCATTGCCTTTCTGGGTGACTGCCGGAGGCATCAGGGACTCTATCTTTGAGCTTCCTGTTGTAGAGGTGCGCGACCTGCGACAGCAAAGGGTTGCAGGAATGAAGCATATTGGGATCGATTCTTTGGTTATTTCTGAAAAACAGCATCTTTCTTTGGCGCAGATCCTGTCGGAGCACACTCCTGTTTTTGTAAAGGAATATGGTCGTGGTGCGTTGGCAACGGCTTCATTCAGAGGGACATCTCCTTCACATACCGGGTTAAATTGGAATGGTGTTCCGGTTTCCGATCCGATGTCGGGAATGGCTGATCTTTCTCTGATCCCTGCTTTCATAATTGATGATGTTAACCTCCAATTTGGAAGTGCTTCGGTTTCAGATCAGTCGGGCGGACTCGGAGGAAGCATCCGGCTGCGCAACCAGGCAGATTGGAATAACCGGTTAAGTATAAGCTACACCCAGGGTTTGGGAAGTTTCCGAACCTTTGAAGAATATTTGGGTTTGGCTGCAGGCAATGACCGCTTCCAATATCGAATTCGTTTGTATCACAAACAATCAGAAAATGACTATACTTTTCTGAACAGAAGCAGGGTTTATAGCGACGGAGATAACTTTGTTCACCCCCTAGATACCCTCAAAAATGCCGGTTACAAGCAGTTCGGGTTTCTTCAGGAGGTGTATTACCGGCCAGATGACAGGAATATCGTCTCTTTTCATTGGTGGAGCCAGTGGAACGACCGGGGATTACCCCATGTTGCCAGTTATGAGGGGCCTGCCAGCGCGTTGCTCAGCAATCAGGAGGATGCCGATCACCGTTTTGTAGGATCCTGGTCACGATACATCGATAACGGTCGATTGCATGCCCGTTCAGCGTATTCAAATAAGAAACTTGATTATGTTGTTCAAAACAGAATGGGTGCTGATCATTACATACCCCTGATTGTTTCCGAAAGCAAACAACATCAGCTTTTGCAGCATCTTTCATACCAGCAGGATCTTTGGCTTGATATACTTATGGATCATTCCCTGGATCTTAGTTACAACCGGGTTTCAAACTACGAATCAGTATTGGGAACAGGATATGATAAAGACCGCTTGGTTTATGCTTATGTGCTTGGTTTGCAAAAATCGTTTTGGGATCGATTCGATATGAACCTTGTTTTCCGACAGGAGTGGACCAACCATGAGCGGGACCCAATTGTTCCATTTCTGGGCTTTAATATCTTTCCGCTGCAATCGCGTGATCTGGTTCTGCATGCCAATGCAGCCAGAAACTTCCGGCGTGCTTCACTGAATGAACTTTTTTGGCAGCCCGGTGGAAATCCTGACCTTCTGCCGGAAGAGGGGATTTTGCTGGAGGCTGGCATGAATTATTCAACCGGTATAAGAAGTTTTAATATACAATGCGACATCAGCTTTTATCATACAGATGTAAATGATTGGATCATCTGGATTCCTGCATACCAGGGATTTTGGAAACCGATGAACATCAAGCGGGTACGCAGTCAGGGCATTGAATTGTCATTGAGGTTGGATGGTCATTTTGCAGGCTTTGATCTCTTTATGATGGGAGGTTATGCCTATACCCCTTCAAAAAACCTCGGAGATCCCGTGGTTTGGGGTGATGAAAGCTATGGCAAGCAGCTTGTTTATATCCCTTTGCACTCCGGTAATATGCTGTTCAACGTCAAACGCAACAACTGGAGCTTCTCCTGGTATTACAATGCTTATAGTGAACGATTTACAACAACGGCCAACAGCATAACCAACCGCGACCGGCTTTATCCCTACTATATGAACGATATATCAATAAGTAAACAAATTAACACGGGACGCTTGCAAATAATAGCTGAAATTAAAGTTAATAACCTTTTTGATGAGGCATACCATACGGTTTTGTACCGACCAATGCCCGGAAGGCACTATTTGCTTATAGTGACAGTAAACGGTAAACGATAAACTGTTGTGCAAATTAGCAAATTAG
>SKSI01000092.1 GCA_007123065.1 Bacteroidales bacterium | reverse complement strand
GGATTTACACGAAGTACCTGCATTGACTGGATCCAAACAGTGAAGAAAGTTGTTGCAATTACCAGAAGAAGCGGCATAAACAGGGATATTGCATTGATGTTTACACGGGTATGGAACTGGCCCAGCCAGTGATCCAGCCAGAGATAGCTGACCGGGAATATCAGCACTGAAGCAATCAGAATCAAAATGAGGTAGTTGCCAAAAAGCATCCTGAAAATCCTGCCCGGAGATGCGCCGAGAGTTTTGCGGATAGCAATTTCCTTCTGACGCTGCCGGGCGGTGTATGCAGCGACACTCATAATACCTAAAAGTGTTATGAGGAGTGCCAGGCCGGAAAACATTCCAAAGACCATTCCAAAACTGCGTTCATCATCATTTCCCGCCCTGTAATGTTCTTCCATCCAAAACGTATGCAAAGGCAGGCGGGGAAAGTACGAGATGTATATATCCTCAAGGCGGTTTAATGTCTCAGAGGCAGAACCTCCTGTCAGATGGAGGCTGATAAAGCCATTGTGATGTCCGGCTGCCATATAAATCAATGGTTCAAGAACCATCTTGGGTGACACCTGGTGAATGTCGGCCACTACTCCGATAATATGAAAGGTAAATGGTCCGCGGAAGATCCTTTTGCCAACAGCTTCGGCCGGGGAGGATAACCCGAAGTTCCTTACCGAGGTTTCATTAAGAATCACCTTGGCGGAATCGATGGAGGATATTCCGGAAAACATCTCTCCGGCGAGCAAAGGTATGCCGTAAACATCAAAATAAGACGCTTCCGTATACAGTAACCTGAGGTTACGCGACTCATCCTCATCCTGACCTTCCAGTCGCAGACCACCGATATTGTGATCCACGTGATTGCCGGGCACAACAGTCGAAAAACCAAATTGCTGCACGGCCGGTATGGAAGTAAGCTCATTCCGGAACGACTGGTAAGCCATCAGACTTAATGAATCATTTATCAAAGGCAATTTCATCACCAGAATACCATCAGAACGAAATCCTTTTTCATGATTAGAAATATAATGATACTGACGATATATTGTTAAGCTCGAAAGGATCAATCCAAGTGCCAGGGCAAATTGAACGGTGAGCATCACCTTCCGGGCAACTCCCCTGCCCTTCACGCTGTATGCAATTCCTTTGATTTCACGTACCAGGCTTTCTGTGCTGAGTGACACAGAAGAATGGATCAGCGCGGTAATGGTACCGATTAAAAACACTATGGCGCAAATCAAAAAGATCCAGCTATGTTGCCACACAGGCGATATAGGTGGCACATTGGCAAAGGCTGAAAATTGGGAAGCAGAAACCTCGGCAATAATCAACGCCATCACTATCGCCATCAAACTAACAATAGCAGATTCACCCATATACAACACCCTGATCTGAAGCGGAGAAGCCCCGTTTACCTGTCTGATGGCAGTTTCCCTGGTTCGTTTAAGAATTTTTATGGAAGAGAGGTTGAAGTAGTTGGCCCATGCGATAATCAGAATGAACCAGGCAATAATGCCAAGCATTCGGATTGCTGTATAACTGCCATTACTGCTGATCTCGTGATGGTAGTTAGAGTACAGGTGGATCTCCTCTACCGGTTGCAGCAGAATCTCCATCTCAAACTTATGTTGCTGCAACTCCTGTTCATAAACCTCATCGATGATCTCCCGGATCATTGCATTGATGCCGGCCGGGTCAACTCCTTCCGCCAGTCGCAGATAATTATAAAAGCCACTCATAAAATGTCCACTTTCAAAAGCTGAAGGGTAAGCATTTCGCATCACTTCCATCGATAAAAACCCATCCGCCTTAAAATGGGAATTGCGCGGAATGTCTTTAAACACGGCTGATACTTCATAATTGATCCCTTCACTCAGATACAGCAACTGTCCGATCGGGTCTTCATCACGGAAGAAATTTTTCGACAGGCTCTCTGAGATGATGATCTGTTCAGGTCTGTCTAACGCGTTTGCCGCCTGTCCGTGCACAATTTCCAATCCAAGCAGCTCAATCATTGAGGTTTCTGCAGAAAAAAAACCGTGGTCGTGGTTGTAGTTATCGTTGTACAGAAACATTGACTCAATCTTGTATGCCATACCAAGAAGCTCAATCTGAGGCAATTGTTCTGACAATATGCGACCAATGATAGGCGTAGCCGAAGCAAATCTTATGTACTCGCCATTTTGGGTGGTTCTGGCATAGTTCAGCCTATAGGTGCGTTCGCTATAGGGTTGAAATGTATCAAAACTTTTATGAAAAAACACATAATGTGAGATGATGATGCAGGCAGCAAGGCCAATTGCAAGTCCGGCCATATTTATGGCATAAAATCCGGGATGTCTTACAATATTCTGCCAGGCAATACGCAACGAATAGAGCAGCATAGATCAGGGATTTGTAGTTAAAGCCTTATTCTATCACAATTAATGCCAGAAACATTTTTGATCTCATTATCAGCGTTAAATCAATCCTGCCAAAAAATTAAACATGTCCCAATCCGAACATTGCTGTACGAATTGGGACATAAAACTACTGAGC
>SKSI01000041.1 GCA_007123065.1 Bacteroidales bacterium | reverse complement strand
CGGGTCGGCATAGGCCAATCGTCCGAGGCCCATCGGGATATCAAAAAGACCATCATCATCAACATAGATGCGTGTATTCTCTTCCCAAACCAGGTCGTTTGTTTCTGGGTCAAACACTTTTATGTTACTCCTGAGAGTTCTTCCGAAAAGATGGTTATGGCGTTGCTCAACACGGGAGATAAAGTGATTTTCTGCATCGTAGGTGAAGGCATCTTCATAAATCAAAATGCTTTCACTTCTGCGCGTAACGGTTATTTCGGCTTCATAGGCAATTTCAGGATTGAGTTTGCTAAAATCCACATTTGAGATCACATCTCCCTGTCCGATTACGAATCCAAAGTTTCCGTTCTGATCAGTTGTTACCCTGTGAATTTCTCGCCAGATAACGGAACCACTGATGCCGTCGTCAAAAACAGAAGCATTGATATGGATGGCCACATCGGCATTTGGCTCTTGTTTCCGGTCAATATATTGTCCTTCATATTTCATATCCTGATGCTGCACCTCGGTAAATTCGCTTGTAGGGATCTCCGTGCGATAAAAGGGGTTTGAGCTGTCAATCACATACCCGATCAGCAGCGGGAAAAGCCACAGTCCGATGTTCTGGACTGAGAACATAAAGCCGTAAGCGGTTCCCAGCTTGCTTTGTCTGACAATCTTGGTAACGGCAGGCCACATGGCAGCCGGGACGAGTGAGAAGGCGATACCCAGCAAAACAATAGGAATCCTGGGTTCGATATAGGTCAAGGCAAACATCAGGTGCGCAATGATCAACAGGGCAGAACCGAGATACATCAATGTGGCACTTTTCCCCTTGTTATCTGCAACCCATCCGAAAAGCGGTGTCAATAATATTGTTCCATACATCAGATAGGATGTAACATCCCCGGCAAGTTCACGGGGCATGGAGAACTTATTCATGAGCAGGTCGGGCGCGAATTTCAGGAACGGAAATACTGCTGAATAAAAGGTGACACACAACAGTGTGATGTAGATCACCGAACGGTTTGTAACCAGATCTTTCAGGTCTTTCCACCGGAATTCGTCTTCAGGATCCTTGATATCAATGTCAACCTGACGATCAAGTTTGATATCAAATATCATATAAAACATAAAGAAAAGCAATCCGATCCAGAGAAGCATCACGCCGAACCAGATAGCAGTGGTCCATTCGGGATAAATCAATCTCGGTGAAAGTGTGAATGCCAAAGCAGCGCCCAAACGGCCAATGGCGAGGTTCAGTCCAAGTGCAAGCGCAAGTTCTTTTCCTTTAAACCATTTAACAATCACTTTAGAAAGCACAACGATACTTGTTTCAGCACCCAATCCAAAAATGAAAAAACCGAGCGACATCATTTTCAGCGCAGGCGAATAGTTGGTCAGAAAGGAGTTCATAAAACCATACCCAAACCCACCGCTCAAAAAAGTTTCCGAAGCACCATACGCGGTAATGGATCCGCCAATCGCCATCAGAAAGATAAAAGAGAAACCTGTGATCCTGATACCTATGCGATCAAGTATGATCCCGCCCAACACAGCCATTGCAAGAAACACATTGGGGATCGAATACGCTGAAATAAAAAAGCCATATTCCGTGCTGGAGAAACCCAGATTCATACGGATCAGGTCAGCCAGGGGTGCGAGCGCATCATAAAAATAATAATTTGTTGCCATTGCAAAACTGGCAATGATGAGCACCAGCCATCTCGCAGCTTTCGACTCATTAAGCTTTTTCTTTACTTGTGCTACCATAGTTTTTCTCTTTTGGTTATTGATTATTTAATTGATGATTGTATAGCATTGAAAAATAATAAAAGGCGATCGCTGATCATAGCTTCGCCTTCATTTTTGTCAAAAAATCACGGATATTGTCAAGGGTTTTGATGATCTCCACATCCTTTTCCACAGAAGCAAAATCTTTACCAAGCTTTTCCTTAGCTCCCTTCAGGGTAAAGCCCCTTTCTTTCACAAGATGATAAATGATGTGCAAATGATCCACATCCTTTTGAGTAAAAAGCCTGTTTCCTTTTTTGTTCTTATGCGGACGAAGAACATCAAACTCCTTTTCCCAAAACCGGATCAGGGATGTATTAACATTGAACATCCTGGCAACATCCCCGATAGAATAATAGATCCTGGTGGTTTCGGACAACTCTTTTTTCATTCATTCCCGGTTTGAAGGGGTAAAAATATAAAAAACCTTTCACACAATCACATAAAAGATTAAGGTTAAGGTTAAGGTTAAGGTTAAGGTTAAGGTTAAGATTAAGATTAAGGTTAAGGTTAAGGTTATTCCACCAGTAGCCACAGGGCTTGACCTGTGCACCGAAATATGTTGAGGGTTGAGGGTTGAGGGTTGAGGGCGTTTAACCAAAAGTTCTATTTGTGTTTCCTTTGTGACCTTTGTGTCTTTGTGGTTAAAAAATGCCAAACGCTTAACGTTAAATACTTAACACCAATCATCCATTCAATGATTCAACCAATCAGGAAAGGCTTTGGTTAACGCGTGATGCGCGTTCAATGATGATCTCGAACTCTTCGGGAGTCAGGTCGTTGTAGAAGTAATGGACAGGGTTTACCGCTCTGTCGTTCCGATGGATCTCATAATGGAGATGGGGAGCGGTGGATGTTCCCGTATTACCCACTTTGCCAATCACTTCTCCTCGTTTCACACGTTGGCCGCGTCTGACATTGATCTCGTTCATGTGCGCATACAGCGAGGTGTAGCCGTAGCCGTGGTCAATCACAACCATCCGCCCGTAACCATAGTTGTTACGTTCAGCACGTACGACGACTCCATTACCTGTCGCATAAATTGGGGTGCCAATCGGTGCCGTAAAGTCAACACCGGTGTGCATTCGCATGGTTTTATAGATGGGGTGCAGACGCATACCGTAACCGGATATGAGCCGGTCTGTTCCTCTGCTAAGTGGGATAATTGCGGGGATAGAGGCCAGCATATCGGCTTTATTTACAGCCATTTCAAACACATCGTCATAAGATTTTGACTGAATATACAGCTGGCCGGCCAATCGGTCTACCCGTTGCATGGTCTCGGAGATGAGCTTGCTGTTCTGGTAGCCTGCCAGATGGGCGTAGCGGTCCACACCACCAAAGGCAGCATCACGGACGGGACGGGGGATTGGGTCAGCTTCGAAAATCACACGGTAAATATGATCATCTCGTTCCTGAATATCGTCTAAAACAGAAGCCAGAATATCAAGACGATCGTTAAGGATATCATATTGAACATAGAATTGTTCGATTTCTCGCCTGAGCATCCGCTCTTTGGGAGATTCGAAAAAAGTAAATCCGACGAATAATACAATGACGGAAAATAGTATGCCGGCAATTGCATAGCGTAATGCAACTTTTACCTTATCCCAGACCGACCTTTTTACACGCTCAACGGCCAGGGATTTTGTATTCAAACGATACTGAACTTTGCTCATAGCAATAGTTGATTGTCTGATCCAATCTTTAGTGTTCTGATAATAATCTTAGATGGTCTTATAACAACTTACCAAAACACAAAACTAAAAAAAATCATGTAATTTTGCCACATATCAATTAAAAAATAATCTTTTATTGCCTTTTTAATGAAATCTTCCGAAATAAGGACATCATTTTTAAATTTCTTTGAACAAAAAAGCCACTCGATCTATTCTTCGGCACCGATGGTGGTAAAGAACGACCCTACATTGATGTTCACCAATGCAGGGATGAACCAGTTCAAGGACATTTTTCTCGGGAACGTGACTGCAAAGCATCAGCGTGTGGCCAATTCACAAAAATGTTTGCGTGTCTCCGGAAAGCACAACGATCTCGAGGAGGTTGGGCACGACACCTACCATCATACGATGTTCGAGATGCTAGGCAACTGGAGCTTTGGTGATTATTTTAAGCCGGAAGCCATTGCCTGGGCGTGGGAACTTTTAACGAAGGTTTTCGGCATCGACAAAGATCGTTTGTATGTCACTGTATTTGAAGGCGCCAGGGAGGACGGACTGCAGAGTGACCAGGAAGCTTATGATTTATGGAAAAAGTTTGTTCCGGAAGGCAGGATATTATACGGCTCAAAAAAGGATAACTTTTGGGAGATGGGGGATACAGGACCCTGTGGTCCATGCTCCGAAATACACGTTGATATCCGTTCCGACGAGGACAGAAAAACCGTTGACGGTGCTACTCTTGTTAACCAGGACCATCCGCTGGTGGTTGAAATCTGGAACCTCGTTTTCATTGAGTTTAACAGGTTGTCGGACGGTTCATTAAAGAACCTTCCTGCCAAACATGTTGACACAGGCATGGGTTTCGAGCGCCTTTGCATGGCTCTGCAAAACAAGCAATCGAATTATGACACAGATGTCTTTCAGCCATACATTCAATTTCTGTCTGGTATTTCAGGTATCAGATATGGCACATCAACGGAAGCAGATATTGCCATGCGTGTTGTAGCCGATCATCTGCGAGCCGTATCCTTTGCCATTGCCGATGGGGAACTGCCCTCGAACACCAAAGGCGGTTATGTGATCCGTCGCATCCTGCGAAGGGCCGTCCGATACGGCTACACCTTCCTGGACCAAAAAGAACCTTTTGTTAACAGGCTGGTTCCAACACTGGTGAAACATATGGGAGAAGCGTTCCCTGAGCTAAAGGCACAGGAAGACCTGATCGCAAAGGTGATCACAGAAGAGGAACAAAGCTTTTTACGTACCCTGTCGGTCGGAATCCAGAAATTTGAACAATACATTGCCGCAAACCCGGATATCAAATCGGTAGATGGCGCTTTTGCTTTTGAACTTTTTGACACGTATGGTTTCCCGATCGATCTGACCACTTTGATGGCAAGGGAGAAAGGCCTGCAGGTCGACATCCGCGGATTTGAAGAAGGGATGGCCGCCCAGAAAAACCGAAGCCGTGATGCTGCCGTCGTAAACACGGAAGACTGGACAGAGCTGAAGCCATGGCACGAAGACACTTTATTTGTCGGTTATGAGCATTTACAGGTAGAAGTGGAAGTGGTACGATACCGAAAAGTGGAAAATAAAGGAAAGACACTTTACCAGGTTGTTCTGGACCGCACGCCATTCTATGCTGAGTCAGGCGGACAGATCGGTGACCGCGGATTCCTCCTGATCAACGAGGAACAATTCCCGGTAATCGATACCCGCAAAGAGAACAACCTGAGCATTCACATGATGCCCAAATTGCCAGAAAAAATTGATGGCAAAGTACTTGCCGTCGTCGACCATGAGAAACGGATGCTGACTGCCAATAATCATACAGCAACGCATCTGATGCACTCGGCATTGAAACAGGTACTTGGCGCGCATGTGCAACAGAAAGGTTCTCTCGTAGATGACAAACGGCTCCGTTTTGACTTTTCACACTTCGGCAAAATGACCAATGAAGAAATCCGTGAAGTAGAACGCCTTGTAAATGATAAGATCAGGGAAAACATCCCGATGGAAGAACATCGCGAACTCACCATGGAAGAAGCAACACAAATGGGTGCTGTCGCACTGTTTGGTGAAAAATACGGTGATACCGTTCGTGTCGTATCATTCGATGAAAAGTTTTCTTCCGAGCTATGTGGCGGTACGCACGTGAGCGCTACAGGACAGATCGGCCTTTTTGCCATTGTTTCAGAAAGTGCCATAGCCGCAGGAATCAGAAGAGTTGAAGCAGTTACGGGACGCGCTGCCGAGTTGTTTTATCAGGAGAAAATGGATGAAATTGAACAGATTAAAGCGCTTCTGAAACATCCAAAAGACAACATTGCAGCACTACAGCAAATGCTGCAACAGCAGGAGTCCTTTAAAAAAGAGCTACATGCACTGCAGCAAATACAACGCAAACAGCAATCGGAACAACTCTTGCAGCATGCAGAGGTGATTGGCGATATTCATTACATTGGCGCTCGGGTCGGGATGGATGCCAAAGCCGCCAAAGACACTGCTTTTCAAATCAAAGGGAAAGTGCCGAATTTGTTTCTCATTCTCGCCCACGAGCACGAAGGGAAACCCGGTATCGTCATTATGATCGACGAAAAACTGGTAAAAGACAAGGGACTTCACGCCGGACAAATGGTTGGGATGCTTGCAAAGCATATCAAGGGAGGTGGCGGCGGACAACCCTTCTTTGCTACGGCAGGCGGCAAAGATCCAGGTGGCCTGGATCAGGTATTAACAGAAAGCAAGAAGGCATTGATGTAAATTCGCTATCAACGACAATCTATGACCTCCTCTCCTGGCTAGTGCCTGTTGCAAAGCGCCTTAAACGGACAAAACTTACAGTTCTCATCATCTTCAGTCTGACGAAAAGGAATCTCCTTGTTAAGGATTTCTCTGACAATGCGGGCAAGACCTTCTCCAAAAGCTTTTAGCTGTTCCTCCCCAAACACACCCGTTTTGTTTGGATCCTTAATGGTTTGCAGCCACAATCCGGGAGTACGCAGGGAGATGATCCCCGGTTCGATCTTACCGTAAGCCGGATTCAGAACGTTATACATCCAGGCATAACAGAGAAGCTGGAAGCTTTTTGCCTTACTGCTGTCCTGAAACAAAAGCTCCCAGTCGTCAAATGACAACTCTCCCGACTTAATCTTACCGGTTTTATAATCAACCACCCGCACAACATCTCCCGAGCGGTCAATTCTATCTGCCAACCCGCGAATATTAACAGGCTGACCTGTCCCACTTTCATTCTCAACCTGAAGCGGTGCACACAAAAGCTCTTCAACCGACAGCAATGTCATGATTCTTCCATCTTCTGAACCCGATTGCAGATGCCGGAGTTCTGCTTTCAACATATTCTCCAGATACCTTTTGGTAAGATGGTATAACAGCAGGTTTTTTCCCGAATCGATCCGGCCCCCGCTATAAAGATCAGCGAAGCTGTTCTCCAGGAAGCCATCAAGCAGCGGGGTCAACGCATTTACGTCATTAGCGGAAAAATGCTTCCCGACATAAGGCCGGTAAAGCTTTTCAAGCACTTCGTGCACGATGGAACCAATCGTGGCTGCTTCCAGCGTCTCTTCCACCTCCTCCGTTTCCTGCAGGGAAACCACTTTCTCGAGGTAAAACTGTAACGGGCAATTGATGTATCGGCTCAGAGCAGAGGGCGAAAACCCTCTTTTTGCCATAGAGGAAAGCCGCAGCAGGATATCTTCCGTTTTTTCAATTACGATTGGCTGATCCTCGCGGCCGGTTTGCGGAGGAAGGGCGATGATCTCTTCCGTGATTTTTATGTTGGGGTTAAAAAGGGGTAGCTCATACTGAAGCTGGGTGATAAAACGGCTCTTTTCGCTGCTACCAAGGTCTTCTGCCTGTGTATTGTAAACAATAAACACATTTTTCGCCCGCTGCAACAAGCGGTAAAAGTGATAGGCAAAAATGGCATCCTGTTCCTGGTAAAGGCGCAGACCAAATGCCTTTCTTACCTCAAACGGGATGAAAGACTGCATGCTTTTCGGCTTGGGCAGGATTTGCTCATTGGCTGATACGAGGATCACGTTGGCAAAATCGAGGTTCCTTGTTTCGAGCATTCCCATAATCTGCAAACCCCGCAAGGGCTCGCCGGAAAAAGACAGTTTTGCTTCTGCAACCAGCTGCCTGAACAACCGGTAAAGGGTTTTTAAGTCATTGAGAAAAGGAAATTCTTTGAGAAATTGCTCCAGACGCCTGAAGATACTTGTAAAATAGAACAAAGACTCAAAGTCAGCAAAATAAGCTGTTTTGAGGATATCAGCACCTTGGGCAGCAGCCTTTTCCCTAAGCTTCTGATCCATCAGCACAGCCAGATCGAGCATCAATGCGACCAGGGCGGGCATTTTTTTGCTCCATCGCTGGTTCAAAAAGCCAAAAGCGAAATCGAATTGATTGTCCGCACCTGCCAGTTCACACAGATCCCCGAAGCTGCAAAAGCTTTTATTCGCGGATGCCAGCTTATAAAGCAACTCATTGGTAAGGTGCTTACCGTTTTTTATATCCCAAATAAGCGTTGTCATGCTGTGCGACAAAAAACGGTGCAGGTCTTTGTAATAGAATACCTGATTGTCATTGCGCCCGGTGGCAGTCCCGTGAAGAAACAAATGAAAAAGACTGTCAAAAAACTGATACATATTGGTTTTCCCAAGGGGGAAGCCCATCGTAACATTGATATCAGAAACTTTGGATGGCAGGGCATTCAACATCGGATTGAGTAATGACTCATTGGCCAGAACAACGGCCGTCTGTTCATCAACAGTCATACAATCTTTGTATTCAAGCAGGTTGCCTGCCAGCCGGGTCTGGTGTACATTTTTCGCTATTCCGATGAGGTGGATTCGTTTGTCATCGGAGAAAAAGCTATGCTTATCATCGCTGACAGCCAGATTAAACTGCTTGCGGTATTTTCGGATAAATCTTCCTGCTTCGTGTGCCGTATCATTTGTATAATAAGGATCTGAGTCTGTCAGGTAATCAGCCTCCCCGTTTTTATATAAAGCATCTATAATTCGCTCCTCTGCAGCTGTCAGGGCATTAAAACCGGCAAAAATCACCTTCTTCCAGGGCAACTGACCCTTCTCGGCTGTCAGCAGCTCAGCAGCTTTTCTCGACGACAGTCCCTGCCAGGCCATCCCTTTTTTCAACAGGTGTTCTGCAAGATCTTCGTGGTAAACAGCCAGCTTGCGGATAAAATCAAGATAATTTTCCTGAAATGGTGTCAGCGGCTTTCCTTCAGGGTTCCAGGTATCAATATACCTGATATCGGTAAGATAACTGTACAGTTTATCCCTGTCAGCCAGGGCACTGTCGATGTCTTCAAAATCCCTTATCAGGTGGGGTGCCCAGCTGCTAAAGCGATCGATATCATCAGCTTGTTCTTTTTCAATATTCCGATATACACGATAAAATTCAAACAGCAGTCCGGTACTATCAAGGATGGTGAGTCCTGTGATCTTATTGATAAAGTCCTCAATACTCAGAATATCGGGAGCCCACATAGGCCTTTTAACGGAGGTAGCGAACTGTTTTCTAAAGAACAGGCCAGCCCGCCGGTTGGGTGTTACAATGCACAAATCGCCGGTATTGTCTGCATATTTATCCAGTATATAGTGACTTACCTCTTCCAGAAATGTTTGCATAACAGTTTGTTCTTTGTATTTATAATATTATGGATGGAGCATTTCAGGAAATTCATTGGTCAAACGTATAGCTTTTGCCAGTTTTTCTGGTGTTCCAATGTCAGCCCACTTGTCAGCATTATGTTCATAGGCCTTTATCACATGATCGGAGGCAAACCTCAGATACAGATCCTTGATTGAAAAAGGTCCTGTCTCGCTGATCAGGGAGAAAATTTCCGGACTCACGACATGAATACCACTGAATGCCATCGGTTTAACAGAATGTGGATCAATCCCTTTGCACAGCAACCTCTCTCCGGTTGTCCTGTTTTCCCAACCGGCAAGCCGGTCCTCATTCCACAAAAACATCCTTGTGGAATCCCTTTTGGTTACTGCCAGGGTTGCCAAAGCATCATTTTCCTTATGAGTTTGCACCAGATCCTTCAAATTGATGTCGCTCACGATATCAACATTATGCAGAACGGTAACCTCCTGGTTGTTTAGAAATTTTACAGCCTTTTTAAGCCCTCCGCCGGTATCCAGCAATTCTTGGGTTTCATCACTTATTTGTAAGACGACACCCGGATAATTCAATTCGGAAATGAAGCTTTCCATCATAGCAGGGAAGTGGTGTACATTGATCACAATCCGGCATGCTCCGGCATTGACCAGTTTTTCAATGACCCATTGCAGCATCGGCTTCCCGTGCATTGAAACCAAAGCCTTTGGTTTGTTATCGGTAAAAGGTTTCAGCCTGTTGCCGATTCCGGCGGCAAAGATCATGGCATTCATATCCTGCTATTGATTTGTCAAAAGCGCTTTATCAGAAGTGGGCCAGTTTGGTGCTTCAAAATGCT
>SKSI01000033.1 GCA_007123065.1 Bacteroidales bacterium | reverse complement strand
TCTCTTCCAACGCCTTTACAAGCAGGATTAGCAATGCAAACACCAATGGCCAAAAACCACTCCACAAGAGCAATTTCTTTTCAACGGATATGGCCTGGCTTTGTTGGGTTGACATACTTTGTCCGTTTTGTTGCAAAGTTAGGATTTTATTTTTGCGTAAAACTTGCTGTCTGAATAATTAACCACGTTCCATGCCAGTAAGTTCAAATTTGTATGGTTTCTTGTTGATTATCCTGCCCGAGATCTGCCATACATGATTAATTTTGTACCTTTGCACCGTCAATAAAGTGGCATCTTTTTAGAGAAAGAAGGCATTTTTTGTCTTTAACAAATAGAATGTTTGTTTAAAACAATCGATCAATCTTTAAAATTACACAAAAATGGCCAGTAAATTTGATCCAGCTACACGCATACAGTCTTTATTACAGTTCGGTGAATATGGGGATGTCAATCCATCGGTTACAGACTCTGCTACTTTTACTTTTATGCAAGCCAAAACGATGCTTGAAACGTTTAAGGGAGAAGCGGAAGGATGTTTCTTATACTCCCGTCACTGGAATCCGAGTAACAAATATCTTGCTGATGCGCTTGCCGCGATGGAAGGGACGGATGCTGCCTGGGTTACCGCTTCGGGTATGGGCGCCATTACCTGTGCCATACTGCAGCTTGTAAACAGCGGTGATCATATTGTAACCAGCCGCACAACTTACGGCGGCACATATGCCTTCCTGAAGAATTACCTGCCAAAGTTCAACATCGAAGTCAGTTTTGTTGACATCAGCGACCTGGAAGCTGTTGAAAAAGCGATCCGGCCTAACACAAAGATCATCTATACCGAGTCGGTTACCAACCCCATGTTGCAGGTGTCTGACATTCCTTCACTTGCGAAGATCGCAAATAAGCACGATTGCAGGCTGATGGTTGATAACACCTTTACACCAATGATTTTACAGCCCAACAAACTGGGTGCACATGTTACACTATATAGCCTGACCAAGTTCGTAAATGGTAAAAATGATTGTGTTGCAGGAGCAATTTGTGGCTCGAACGATGATATTGCATCACTTATTGATGTAAATTCCGGTACTGCCATGTTACTTGGTCCGGTGCTTGACCCTTTCCGCTCTTCAAGCATTTTGAAGAACTTGCATACTTTACATATCAGGATGAAACAGCACAGTTACAACGCAATGTTTCTGGCCAAAAAATTTAAGGAAGCCGGTGTTGGTGTCTGTTATCCCGGCCTGCCTGATCATCCCGATCACGAACTGATGAAGCGCCTGATGCACCCCGATTTTGGCTATGGCGGTGTTCTGGCCATCGATATGGAAAACTTTGACCGTGCTGCTGCCATGATGGAAAAAATGGAGATGGAAGGTGTTGGTTATCTGGCGGTAAGCCTGGGATATTTTAAAACGCTTTTCAGCAACTCCGGAAAAAGTACCTCCAGCGAAGTACCGGAAGATATCCAGCGTGAAATGGGTATGAGCGAAGGACTCATTCGTTTTTCTGTCGGACTGGATCATGATATTGAACATACCTGGAGCCTGATTGAGAAGTGTATGAATGAACTGTAATAAATAATGTACTATGGAAAATTATGGTAACAGACGTTTTCAGGTGATGAGTTTTCTCATCAAAACTTTGGTAACAACCTTTGCTGTCGTGATCACGGCTTATTTATTGTCTCCCGGGGTAGTGGTTGAGAACTTTATTACTGCCCTGGTGGTTGCCTTTGTTTTAGGTGTATTGAACATGATTCTGAAACCGGTTCTGATCGTACTAACCATTCCGGTTACCGTGATGAGTTTCGGCTTGTTCCTTTTGGTAATCAACGCTTTTATAATTCAGCTGGCAGCCTATTTTGTCTCTGGTTTTGAAGTGCGCACCTTCTGGTGGGCCCTATTATTCAGCGTGATTCTTTCAATAGTCAGCTGGTTCCTGGAATTGCCCGTACGCCCCAGGCATCCGCGTAGTTAATTGTTAATTATATAATCGATAATCGTCAATCTGCGAGGAGGCTGTCAAATGCCTTGCGGAATTTTTCAACTTTCGGACGGATTACCATTTGACAGTACCCCTGGTTTGGGTTTCTTTCAAAATAATTCTGATGGTAATCGCTGGCCGGGAAAAAGGTTTCCAGCTGCGTGACTTCGGTAACGATCGGATCATCGTAAATCCCATCCTGGCTAAGCCGGTTTATCACCTTGTTCGCCAGATCTTTTTGTTCTTCATTGTGAAAAAAGATCGCGGAGCGGTATTGGGTTCCAATATCATTGCCCTGCCGGTTTAACGTAGTTGGGTCATGCACACTGAAAAAGACTTCAAGAAGTTTCAAATAACTGATCACTTCGGGGTTGAAAACGACCTGAACCACTTCTGCATGTCCGGTTGATCCTGTTATTACCTGTTCATAAGTGGGATTTGATAAGTGCCCTCCGGCAAAACCGGAAGTAACACGTTCTACTCCATGAATATCTGAGAATATAGCTTCCATGCACCAGAAGCATCCCCCTCCAAATGTAGCCTTGCTCGTAACTGAAACTGATTCTTGTGTTGTCATATGTTTATTATTGTGTTTATAATCTGTAAAACTACTTACTGACAAATACATCACCAGTAAAGGAAATAATATGTATGTTGGTTTTTTCAAGTGGGCGTATTTTGCTTTTCAAGTTAGTGACATCGGTTTTTCTTATTACTTATATAACAAACAGCATACGAATAATGTTTTTCAATTTTTTTTTACCTTTACGTCCCTTTTGCGGTTTACCGATTTGTTATTTTATATTTACTTATTTTTTTCGTTTGGAAAATTCATTAAAAAATTAAAACCTATATTATGAACGTTAAGAAACTCAAAGGAACCATAGCTATATTGACAGGTGGTGGAGATGTTCCCGGTTTGAACCCTGCCATTCGTGCCATAACCATCCGGGCTTTACGTGAAAATTATCGTGTAATCGGTATTCGCAGGGGTTGGGCAGGCCTGATGGAACTCATCCGAGACAAAAAAGCGGACAACAGTTTAAACTATATCGAACTTACGGAAGATCTTGTAAACAGGGCAGGCCGCACAGGAGGTACCTTTCTGCATACTTCCCGTACCCGTCCGAGCCACGTACCGGCCAAACACGTTCCGGAACATTTGCAAGATATATACAAAGATGAGATCAACGACCTAACTCCGGAAGTTCTTAAGAATATTGATTTCCTCGGCATTGATCATCTTATTCCCATTGGTGGCGATGACACATTAAGCTATGCTGTCAGGATGTATCAGGAAGGGATGAAGGTTGTTGCCATCCCCAAAACAATGGATAACGATGTGCCCGGTACCGATTACTGTATCGGCTTCAGTACCTGTGTTACACGTACCATCCACATGGCCAACCTGTTGCGTACATCAGCAGGTTCGCACGAACGCGTACTTGTTCTGGAAGTGTTTGGACGCTATGCAGGCTTTACTTCTTTGCTGCCCACGATGGCTGGTGCCGCAAACCGTTGTGTAATTCCGGAATTTAAGTTTAACGTTGAACACCTGACGGAGCTGCTGGTTGAAGACAGACGTAAAAACCCCAGCAATTATTCTGTGGTGATCGTTTCAGAAGGATCAACCTTTGAAGGTGTGGATATGATGTTCCAGAGTTCAGAAAAGGATATGTACGGCCATGCAAAACTTGGAGGTATTGGAGATGCGGTGTCGGCTAAGATCAAAGAACTAAGTCCGCAGTTCAACAGAGGCAAGCGTGTTGAGACCATTAATCAGTATCTGGGCTATCTCGTGCGGTCAGGTGACCCTGATGCAATCGACAGCATTGTTCCCATGGCATACGGTAACCTGGCACTGGATCTGGTACTTAAAGGGATTCATGGCCGGCTGGTTATACTGAAAAATGGAAGGTATGACAACATTCCCGTTGACATTGTTACAAGCATGAATAAACTCATCGATGTGGACAAGCATTATAACATCAAAAGGCTTCGCCCGGTTTATGAGTCATTTATTGACAAGCCCCTGTTCCTGATATAAAGATTCAGGCAAAAAAAAGAGGCCAACTCACAAGGAGAAGGCCTCTTTTTTTCTTATTGCGGATTTACTCCATCATTTGTTGAATTCTTTGTTGTAATTCCGGATTTTGTTGATACTCAGCCATGATGCTTTCATATTTTTCAACCGACAATCCCTCTTCCTGGATAGTGTTGATAAGTACAGATTCAAGGTCTACCTGGATCTTTTCAATCTCTTCTGATATCTCTATAAATGACTCCATCTCATCCCCCTCAACATCAATGTCATCCAATGGCATTTGTTGTGCCTGCATGTAGAGCTCGTTAAAACGCTGTACGCTCATTTCATGTTCTTCAATATGCTCAATCATCTGCATTTGTCCCTGCTGCTGAATGGAAATAACCTGCACCACAGCATTGGCAAAGTTCCTCAGCTCATCATCACTGAATCCGCCGGGATTCCCTTTCAGGGGGGCTGCAAACAGGATAAAAAGCGCAATCAAAATCGTAGAGAAGCAATTCTTTTTTGAAAAATACATAATAGGTTTTTTGGTTTACAATTATAACAAGTTCAATTTTAATTGATTAAAAGCAAAGGTAAAAAAAAACGGGAGACTGGCCAAAGCAGCATGATGCTTTAACATAGATTAAGACAAGTTGCTTCTCTGGTTCTGATTGTTATATCATACTGGTGCTTTAGTTTTGTATTGGTTGACATGATTTTACAAGTGAAAGAAAAATCTGAAATTTGCCGGCTAATTTCGTAATTTTGTTTTTGAAGAAAGAATGATTGTGGCAAAATCTGCATCCAAAAATGTTGAAACACCGCTTATGCGGCAATATTACGGTATCAAGGCAAAGCACCCTGATGCCCTGTTGCTGTTTCGTGTCGGTGATTTTTATGAGACCTTTGGTGAGGATGCCATCAAAACAGCTGAGATTCTGGGTATCGTTCTCACGCGCAGGGCAAATGGTGCAGCTTCTTATGTTGAACTGGCCGGTTTCCCGCATCACGCGCTTGATACGTATTTGCCAAAATTGGTTCGGGCCGGGCAGCGTGTAGCAATCTGCGATCAGCTGGAAGATCCAAAGCAGACAAAAAAAATTGTCAAACGTGGTGTTACGGAACTTGTTACTCCCGGAATTGCATTCAGCGACAAGGTGCTTGACCATAAGGAAAACAATTTTCTTGCTGCGCTCCATTTTGCCGAAAATGTTTCAGGAATCGCCCTGCTTGATGTTTCAACAGGAGAGTTTCTGACTGATCAGGGCAACAGGGAATACATTGACAAATTGTTGCAAAGCTTTCGCCCCAGTGAGGTAGTGGTGCAGAAGAAACATCTGAAGCAGGTTCAGGAGGTTTTCCCAGGGAAGTATCATATCAGCTATCTGGATGATTGGGTGTACACCAGAGATTTTGCTGATGATATCCTATTAAAGCAATTCAACACGGTTTCATTGAAAGGTTTTGGCGTGGAACCCCTCAACGAAGGGATCATCGCTGCCGGAGCTGTTATGCAATACCTGCATGAAACACGTCATGACCGGCTTAGTCATATCAATAAAATAAGCCGGATTGATGAGCGGCATTATGTATGGCTTGATAAATTTACGATCAGAAACCTTGAGATTCTTGATTCGGTCAATGAAGGTGCCACAACCTTAAAGGATGTACTCGATCATACCATTTCTCCGATGGGCAGCCGATTGTTGAAGCGCTGGATCATATTGCCATTGAAAGACAAAGCACTCATACAGGAACGCCATGATGTGGTATCGTGGTTTATCGAACACGCTGAAGAGTCAGAGGTTGTTTCTGCACAGCTCAGACAGATCGGCGATCTGGAAAGGCTGATTTCAAAAGTTGCCGTTGGCAAAATTAATCCCAGGGAGTTGTTGCAAATCCAAAAGGCACTGACTGCTCTGGGACCCATCAGGGAATTATGCAAAGCAAGCGATTCAACCTCACTTCAAAAAGCTGCTGACCAACTTAATCCCTGCAGCTATATCGGCAACAGGATTACACAGGAAATAAAAGAAGAGCCATCCACACTGATATCAAAAGGGAATGTAATTGCCGACGGCGTATCGGAAGATCTTGATGAACTCAGAAATATTGCTTTCTCAGGGAAGGATTATCTGGCAAAGCTCCGCGACCGGGAAGTACAACGCACCGGTATCCCATCTATAAAAATATCATACAACCAGGTGTTTGGTTATTATCTTGAGGTAACCAACACGCATAAAGACAAAGTGCCGGAGGATTGGCAAAGGAAACAGACACTCACCAATGCAGAGCGATACATTACTCCCGAGCTTAAGGAATATGAGGAAAAGATACTGAGTGCTGAAGAGAAGATATTGCGGGTTGAGGAGGAGTTGTTTCAGCAACTTGTATTTGCGGTTGCAGAATACGTTGAACCTATTCAGGTAAATGCCAACGTGCTTGCACGTATCGACTGCCTGCTTTGCTTTGCAAGCATCGCCAAACAGTATCGTTATGTGCGTCCGGAGATCAATGATTCTTATGTGCTGGATATTAAAGGTGGCCGACACCCTGTCATTGAACAGCAACTTCCTCCCGGAGAGGAATATGTAGCCAATGATGTGTGGCTGGATAATGAACAACAACAGATTATGATCATCACCGGACCGAATATGTCTGGTAAATCCGCTTTGCTCCGGCAGTGCGGACTGATTGTTTTGCTGGCGCAGATGGGCTGTTTTGTGCCGGCTGACAGTGCCGGCATTGGTATTGTCGACAAAATATTTACCCGTGTCGGCGCATCCGACAACATCTCTTCCGGAGAATCTACCTTCATGGTGGAGATGAATGAAACGGCGAGCATTCTGAATAACATTTCTGACCGCAGTCTGATCCTTCTCGACGAGATCGGCCGGGGCACCAGTACGTATGACGGAATCAGCATCGCCTGGGCGATAGCTGAATTTTTGCATCAACATCCGCTCTTTCGGGCAAAAACATTGTTTGCCACACATTACCACGAGTTGAATGAAATGGCTGAGTCGTTTCCCCGTATTAAGAACTTTAATGTTTCGGTCAAAGAGGTGCGAAACAGTGTGATCTTTTTACGAAAATTGGTTCCCGGCGGAAGTGCTCATTCATTTGGTATTCACGTGGCCCGGATGGCAGGCATGCCGGCTTCAGTAATAGAACGTGCAAATGACTTGCTGTTACAGCTTGAAAAAACCCATAGTCACGATGAACTGGTTGGGAAGGTTAAACCGTCAGGTGGCAAGAAGAAGGAAAGTGATTTTCAGCTGAGCTTTTTTCAGCTCGACGATCCCTTGCTTCAACAGATCAAGGAAGACATCCTGAATACGGATATCGACACACTCACTCCGGTGGAAGCTCTGATGAAGCTTAATGAGATCAAACGTCTGCTCGGCAAATAGCCATATTAATTGCGATATCCGAGCCGTTGCAGGACATCATCGCTCAGGTCGTAGCGTACGTCACTAAAGATTATGGAGGCGCCGCCGGCTTTGTCAAAAATGACCGCGTAATTCCCCCTGCTGGCAATTTGTTCAACTGCTTCATAGATCCTGTCCTGGATGGGCTGGATTAACTCCTGCCTTTTGGCAAACAGCTCCCCTTCGCGGCCGAACTTACGCATTTGCAACTCTTTGGCTTCCCGTTCAATTTTGATGATTTCCTCCTCACGTTGCCGTTTCATGTCTTCCGGCAGGAGGGGGGCTTCTGCCTGATACTCCCTGTACATACGGTCTACCTGGGCAAATTGATTCTCAATGTCTCTTTGCCATTCAATGGTAAGCTCTTCAATCTCTCTCTCAGCTGCCTGGTATTCAGGGATGTTATCGAGAATGTATTCTGTGTCGATGTAGGCAAACCTCTGGCCGAAGGCACTGAGTGCAAAAGTTGTAATAAATATGAAAAGAAAAAGCTGTTTTTTCATAATAATCCTCCTGGTTGCTTAAAATGTTAATCAATAGTTTGTCCGATTGAAAAGTGGAACTGTCCGCCACCTGATCCCGGACGTCCTGGAATATCATCAAATCCATAACCGTAATCGATACCCATCAGGCCAAACATGGGCAGGAAGATCCGAAGTCCGACCCCGGCTGAGCGCTTGAAATCAAATGGGTTAAAAGAGTTTATATTGGCCCACGCATTTCCCCCTTCAATAAAGGTCAGTGCATAGATTGTGGCCATTGGATTCAGTGAGATGGGATAACGCAGTTCAACAGTATATTTGCTGAATGAGTTTGCTCCGATAAATTCTCCACGGGCATCGGTAGGAGTGAGGGAGTAGTTTGTATAACCGCGCAGTGCGATAATCTCCCGGCCGTCAATCTCCCATCCGGACAGGCCATCTCCACCCAGATAGAATCGTTCAAAAGGCGGATAACCGATGTCGGAATTGTAGAAGCCCAGGAAACCAAAACGGACTCTGGCCGTAAGGATCAGGTCACCAATGATGGGTGTGTACCAGTTGCCCCTGAAGCGCCACTTATGATATTCCAACCATTGAAATTTATCCTGGTCAGTGGCATCGGAAAAATCTTCTCCTGTGATGAACGAGTAAGGGGGTGTAAGCTGAAGAGATAGTGAAACTTCAGATCCGGTCCGCGGGAATAGCGCTGCGTCCTTGGAGTTTCGTCCGAATACGACATTATAGCTCAGGTTGTTTGATGTGCCGTTATCGAAAATAAACCGGATCGGGCTGTTCAGGATATCATAGTGCTGATAGTTGATAAACTGTTGCAGGAAAAAATAGTCGTCGGGGATTGTCAGGCGTTTGGCTAACCCGACGGAAGTTCCGATAATTGAATAATAGCCGTAGCTTGGATGGCTTGTGGCAAAGTTGTTTCTGTGTGTTGTTTGATAAAACGACACACTCAGTGAATTGGGTCGTTTTCCTCCCAGCCAGGGTTCAGTAAATGAGGCACTGTATGAGATATATCCGCGCCCGTAAGTTTGTGCCCGCAATGAGAGGCGTTGTCCGTCGCCGGTAGGCAAAGGCCTCCATGCTTCCCTGTTAAACAGGTTGCGTGTAGAGAAGTTGTTAAACGAGATCCCCACGGTACCGATGATCCTGTTGGCACCCCAGCCACCGGATAGCTCTATCTGGTCAGAAGAGGTCTCCTCAACGATGTATTCAAGGTCAACGGTATTATCAGCCGGATTGGGGATGGGGTTCACCTCAATCTTTTCCTGGTCAAAGAATCCCAGCTGAATGATCTCTCTCTGACTTCTGATGATTGCCGATCTGCTGAATAATTGTCCAGGACGGGTGCGAATTTCGCGCAATATAACGTGATCATTGGTACGTGTGTTTCCACTCACGCTTACCCTGTTGATTCTTGCCTGCTCTCCTTCATAGATACGTATCTCAAGATCAATGGAGTCATTTTCAACGGCAACCTCAACGGGTTCGAGGTTAAAGAACAAATAACCGATGTCCATGTATAATGAGCTGACATCTCCCTCTTCCATATTCATAAAGAGGTTTTCTTCAAGTTTGTTTTGATTGAAAATATCTCCACTTCTGATGGCAAGCACTTCGTTGAGTGTTTCTTCGGGATAAATGGTGTTTCCTACCCAATTTATATTCCTGAAATAATAGGTAGGTCCTTCGTAAATATAAAGATCGATCTCGATCCTGTCGTCATCAACAAAATAAACGGAGTCTCTGAGAATTTTTGCATCTCTCTTTCCTAATTCATTGTAACGTTCAATAAGCAATTGCTTGTCTTCGTCAAAATCATCTTCCACAAGGCGGGATGAAGAAAACAGGAAACGAATGCTTCTTTCCCTGGTGTTTTTCATGATACGTTTGATCTGTCTGTCTGACAAGACCTCGTTGCCGTATATATTGACCTCTCTGATCCTGGTCCTGTTACCCCTGTCGATATAAAATTCGATCTGCATGGCATTAACCCTCGTGGTGTCTTCCATTTGCCTGACCTCTACCTGAGGTTTCAGAAAGCCTTTTTCGATGTAGTAGTTTTTAATGGTGCTTTCTGCTCTGAAAAGAAGTGCATCTGTAATGACGTCTCCCCTGGTTAAATTAAGTTTTTCTGTCAGGTTATCGGCATCGGATCGTCTGGCACCTTCAAACACGTAACTGGTTAGTCTGGGTCTTTCTTTAAGCGCAATTTCAAGGAAAACCACATCATCCTGGATGGAGGTGATGCCAATGCTGACATCCCTGAACATATCCTGTCTCCACAGGTTATTGATTGCATTTGAAATGCTTTCTCCGGGGATCTGAATGATCTGGCCCACTGATAACCTGCTGATCATAACCACGATATGGTCTTCAATAGATTCATTACCCGTTATGGCAATGCCTCCGACCTCATATTCTCTGGCGTTGTTGTAATCGATTACGATTTGGTCACCTGTCAGCACCTGTTGTGCAATGGTTTGGAAGGGCACTGCAATCAAAAAAAACAAATAAAGAGAATATTTTAACATTATCAGGGGGCTTATTTTTAGAAGTTGTTTTTTGTTACTGCGACCTTGTTGTCAAGTTTTCCAAATCGACGCTCACGGCGTTGATAATCTATAATGGCCTGGAAGAAATGCTGTCGCCTGAAATCCGGCCAGTATACCGGGGTAAAATACAATTC
Source organism: Bacteroidales bacterium (assembly GCA_007123065.1). Taxonomy (GTDB): domain Bacteria; phylum Bacteroidota; class Bacteroidia; order Bacteroidales; family UBA7960; genus PUPG01. The sequence goes on along the minus strand of SKSI01000033.1, from coordinate 17,449 downwards.
GGTGTAAGCAACCTGCCAGAGCAAGAAATTGCTTAGACGCAATTCCCCGCTTGTCCGTATCAGGAGGTCCGGGTCAGGCAAAGAAGCTGTTTCCATCACGGAGTGAACCATCTCTTCATCGATTTGGTCGGGATGAATGGTCTTGCTGGCAACTTTTTCAGCAATTTTTTTAGCTGCATTCACAATTTCCCAGCGGGCACTATAGCTTAATGCTACGGTTACAACCAGCTTGGTGTTGTTTGCCGTGAGCTTTATCGCTTCCTCAAGCTTTTCGCGACAAAGTTCAGGTAAGGATTCAAGATCACCAATTGCCTGAAGCCGGACTCCATTTTTATGAAGCTCGGGTGTTTCATTTCCAATGGCTTGTATGAGCAGATCCATCAGAGTTTCTACTTCCAGGTGCGGGCGACACCAGTTTTCTGTACTAAAAGCAAACAATGTCAGGTATTGCACGCCAATATCTGCAGCAGCTTTAACGGTGTCTCGCACAGCCTCAACGCCATTTTCGTGTCCGAAAATCCGTTCTTTTCCACGTTGCTTGGCCCAACGGCCGTTCCCATCCATGATCAAAGCCACATGAGCGGGAAGCTTGTCTGTATTGATATGCTGCTTTAAATCCATTCTCCTTCAATAAATTATACCCAGGCAAAAAGTGGCACAAATTTCCGAAAATGTTTCGACATATAAAAGAAATATGTGGTGTTTAAGATTTTTTAATCCTAAAAGCGATGCATTGGACACGGTGGACGGCTCCTGTCGAGGAACTTATAAGTCACGGTCAGACTTATAATTGAGTAATAATCATTGTCTTTTGGATTGCCCCTGAGACTCACCTCATCCAGATAGTCTGTATCACTGAACCGGAATCCCCAGGAAGCATCTACTACAATGTCACGAACGACATTCAATTTGAAACCAAAGCCGGCAAGACCTATGGCGGCAAAGTTTCGACCTGTGTCCTCCAAATCTCCGGTTGTCGGAATAATCAAGTGATCATCGCCCTCATATGGCTGTTTGTCCCTGTAAATATCCGGATTAAAATATATGCCCCCTCCACCTCCAAAAATATAGGGCGTAAAGCGTGTTTCCGGATCACCGGCGGTAAATGGCAAAAAGTTGACCTCTATTTGGAGGCTTGCTTCCAAAACCGTTGTTTCAAAACTGAATTGACGGACAGGATGTGCCGAAGGTGTGTTAGGGAAAATGATATATGGATTATCACTTCGAGAATCACTTCCTCTGAGTAAGGTATATCCCAAATTAAGTCTCGCCCCAATGTGTTCATTGTGGCTGTAACGCAATATCAGGCCTCCCGCACTGTGGGTTTTGTTAAATATTTTATTCAGATTTAAATCGCCTCTGTAAGCACTCATGCCAACTGATGCACCCACTTCATAAATCTGGCCATTTGCAGGAAGATAACTTATTATAATGATCAGAAGACTTAAAAGAATATATTTTGGCATCCTTTTCAATTCAAAAATCAGAATGGTGCGATCTTGATAATGTCACCGACTCTTATAACGACGTCTACTTAAGAATATTTTATTGTTAATTTCTTTTATCCAGTCCCCAGGCAAGCTTGTTGCGGATTGTTTTATAAAAATCTTTTTGTCCGACACATATCAGGTTGATGGAGAACGCGGCTCTTTTAATGACCAATTCAGTGGTTGTGCTCAATGGCCTGGATCTGGAGTCAAGTGCCACAAGATAGTCTTGTGTGCGTCCGGAGATGCGCAGCTTCACCGTGCAACTGTCAGGAATCACGATGGGCCTTACGGTAAGGTTATGTGTTGCAATCGGGGTAATAACGAAGTTCCTGCTTTCAGGGGATATGATCGGTCCCCCGCAACTAAGGGAATACCCGGTTGAACCCGTAGGTGTGGCAATGATCAGTCCGTCGGCCCAATATTTATTTAAAAACTGATCATCCACGTATGCGCTAATTGATATCATGGTGGAGTTGTCTCTCTTTAATACCGAAAGCTCATTCAGGGCGTAGTTGAAATTTTCAAAAAGATCTGAAGGGGCCGCAAGATTTAGCATGGCGCGTCTGTCAATGGCGTAATCCCCGCCAATCAGGGCTTTTGCGGCATAAGAGATTTCATCCGTTGAGATGGCAGACAAAAACCCGAGGCGTCCGGTATTGATTCCCAACACAGGGATGCCAGAGTCCTGAATCAGAGTGATCGTATCAAGCAGCGTACCGTCCCCTCCGATGCTGATCATACAAAAAGTATCCTTGTCAGGGACATCTTTTCCCGAAAGGATTCGCACAGGCTTTTCAAAAGTCACATGTTCTTTGATATTCCGGTAAAAGCTTTCGTAGATTTGAAAGGTTTCTGCTTTTTCTTCGAGTGTTCGTATCAGCAATCTGAAGCTGTCCGGAAATGCCGGGTCAAAAGCGCGTCCAAAAAAAGCTATTTTCATATTTCGTGTGTTGTCAGGTTGTTTTGTTGGGTTAAATATCAAAGCATTTCCAGTCGTTGGGTGTCTAGTTTAATCATCGTAAACAAAAATAGTGTGATACCCCAAAGGGAGGATCCCCCATAGCTGATCATGGGCAGGGGGATACCAATGACCGGAACAAGGCCGATTGTCATTCCTATATTGATGGTAAAATGAAAGAAAATAATGGATGCTGTGGCATAACCAAACACCCTGCCAAAAACTGACTTTTGTTTTTCTGCAAGGTAGATGATACGTAGTAGCAAGGTAACAAACAGGCTGATAATAAGAATGCTGCCAACAAACCCCCACTCTTCGCCGATTGTGCAAAAGATGAAGTCGGTCGACTGCTCCGGGACAAAATTGAACTGGGTTTGCGTACCTTGCATATAACCCTTGCCCCATAAGCCTCCTGAACCGATTGCAATCTTTGACTGGTGCAGGTTGTAACCGGCACCCTGAAGATCCATTCCTTCGTGTATCAAAACTTCTATTCTGGCTTTATGGTGGGGCTGTAGAATATTATTCATTGTGTAATCAACGGAATACACATATGCAGAGAGCACGACAAACAGGGCGAAAAGTTGAATCAGAGCACTTTTTTTCTTTTGTAAAAACAATGCAATGAGCAGTGCGATGCCGGCCATTACGGCAATAATAACAAATTCATTCACAATAAGTGTCAGTACAAAAAGCACAATGGCCAGTCCGATAAAAAACAAAACCAGGCCGCCAATGTAACCTTCCCTGAAATAAACCAAAACAAAGGAGGTGAAAACAAGGGTGGTACCAACATCCTTTTGTAACAATACCAGTGCGGCGGGTATTCCGACGATGGCGAATGCCTTGATGTGTGTAGCGAAGTTTTTTGTTTTGTTCTTTTGTTTGCTGATAAACAGTGCAAGTGCCAGGGCGGTGCCGTATTTAGCGATTTCTGAGGGTTGGAAGGCAAATCCGCCAAAACGGAACCAGGCCTTGGTTGCATTGATTTCGACCCCAAAAAAGAGAACGGCAACGAGCAAAAGGATAAAAGCCCCATAAATGATCCAGGCAAAGCTCGTAAAGAACCTTACATCCATAAGGAGAATCACCGCTGCAATAACAAACGCAGTAAGAATAAAGAGCAGCTGCTTCCCGTAACTTGTGCTGAGGTTAAAGACATGTGTGTGTGCCTCAGAGTATTCTGCGGAAAAAATATTGAACCATCCTGCAAACACCATGAGCAGGTATAAGATCAGCAACGGCTTGTCAATGCTTTTAAATGTGTTTTGCGACGGTCTCATGGGTTTACAGTTAAGAAGCTCGCGTCCAAAACTCTTTGTTCAAACCAGGTGCGATTGACTTCATTTGTCAGGTATTTTTCGATCATCAGACTTGCAATGGGTGCGGCCCAAACGGAACCGTAACCGGCATTTTCTACAATAACAGAAATGGCAATCCGGGGGTCATCGACGGGTGCAAAGGCCACAAAAACACTGTGGTTTTCTCCGTGAGGATTTTGTACTGTCCCCGTTTTTCCTGCCATGCTAACTTCCGTGATGCGGGAAAACCTTCCGGTACCATCTTCAACAACCATATGCATGGCGTTTACGATGGTTTCAAAATGTTCCGTTTGTATGTCGATGGTATTGACCAGGGAGAATTGTTGGTTCGGATTGTCAGGGGTATCAATTGCTTTTACGATATGTGGTGTGAAATAGAAACCCCTGTTCGCAATTGCAGCGGTCATATTTGCAAGCTGCAGGGGCGTTACACCCAATTCTCCCTGTCCGATCCCTAAAGAAAGAATGGTTTGTGACCGCCATCCACGGGGGCCGTATAACCTGTCATAATAATCGGATGTTGCTACCAGTCCTGGCAGCTCAAAGGATAGGTCGCTTCCGAAATGACGCCCCAATCCAAAGCTTAACACATATTCGCGCCAACGGTTGAAGGCTTGCTGAATGTTTTCGTAGCGTGGCTGATTGATGGTGTTTTGAAACAATATGCTGGAGTAGGTGTTGCAGCTATGCTGGATTCCTGAAATGACATCCACCGGACTGGGATGTGAGCGACAACGAATGCTGATGCCGGAGGTATGATATATGCCTGAGCACCCATATCGTTGTTCTGGTGTAACAACCCCTTCTTCAAGAGCAATCAACGTACTGACAAGCTTAAAAACTGATCCCGGAGGGTATTGTGCCATCAAGGCACGGTTAAACAGCGGTTTCAGGGTGTCGTTCTGCAACATGCGGTAATTGCTTGTCCGTTGCCTGCCCACCAGCAAGCCGGGATCATATGATGGTGATGAGACCAATGCAAGGATCTCTCCTGTAGAGGGCTCTATGGCAACAATACTGCCGCGCTTGTTCTGCATAAGCCTTTCACCATATATCTGTAGTTCTGCATCAAGCGTTGTATACAAGTTTTTCCCGGCAATTGCCAGGGTATCATAACGACCATCCTGGAACGAACCAATGTTCCGGTTCAGAACATCTACCATATATACGCGCCTGCCTTTCACACCCCTAAGCTCTTCTTCGTAAGCCCTTTCAAGTCCGCTTATACCAATATAATCACCCGGGCGGTAATATGGGTTGTTTTGAATGATATTCGGTCCGGCCTCTCCAACATAAACAAAAGTATGCGTGGCAATCGGATGAGAGTATCTTCGAAGCGTACGGGGCTGAACAAAAAACCCGGGGAAACGGAATAATTTTTCCTGAAAAGCTGCAAAGGTGTTTTTGGATATTTGCCGTTCAAAAACAGAAGCACGGAAGCGGGAATGCCTGCGGGCCTGAAGCAGACGACTTTCAAAAGTGGCCTTGTCAATCCCCAGCAAAGAGCAAAAAAGCAAGGTGTCAATTTCTACAACCTGACCGGGTACAACCATAAGGTCATAATGAACCTCATTATAGACCAGCAAAGCACCATTCCGATCATAAATAAGACCCCTTGCGGGGAAATCAGTTACATGCCTTAAATAATTGCTGCGTGCGAAATCCTTATACGACGGGTCTGCGATCTGCAACACAAACAACCGACCCAGTAACAGCAGGGCTGTAAAAAGGATGATGGCACCAATGGCTTTTTTGCGATTGGCATATTGTCCTGTCTGATCGTAAATGTGCATGATCCGGATAAAATAACTGTGATATAAATTGTATACCCCATGCAAAATTAATGATTCGCAACGATAACCGGTTACAATATCCGTACATTTTTTATAATTTAGCCCTGACTTTACAAGTTGTATGATCCACCTTGTAACCATTATGGAAAGCTTATCTTAAAATAATCGCAGATGAAGAGAAAAAATATTATTGTTCTGGGGGCAGGTATGGTAGGAAAAGCAATTGCCATCGACCTTTCCGAAAAACATGAGGTTACAGCAGCCGATATTGACCAGGAGTCATTGAACTTTCTTGCTGAAAACTATCAAATCCAAACCATTGGTGTAAACCTGATGGAAGAGGAAAAAATATCCAGTCTTGTTAAGGATTTTGACCTGGTAGTATCTGCAGTTCCGGGTTTTATGGGGTATGATATTTTGCGGACTGTCATTGAAGCCGGAAAAAACATCGTTGATATTTCCTTTATGCCGGAAAATTTTATGGACCTGAATGCACTGGCCGCGGAAAAGGGTGTGACAGCCATCACTGATTGCGGTGTTGCTCCCGGTATGCCGAATCTGATTGTTGGTTACCACAATGAGCATATGGAGATCGATACTTTTGAATATGTTGTGGGGGGATTGCCTTTTGTAAAAATATATCCGTTCTATTATAAAGCACCTTTCTCTCCCGTGGATGTTGTTGAAGAGTATACCAGGCCTGCACGATACATCGAAAAAGGGAAAAGGATGACCAAGCCGGCAATGAGTGAGCCGGAGATGATATTCTTCAATAAGGTTGGAACACTGGAAGCCTTTTATACCGACGGCTTGCGTTCTTTGCTTTCAAATATGGAGCATATCCCGAATATGAAAGAGAAAACATTGCGTTATCCTGGTCATATCCAGTTGATCCAGGCGTTAAAAACTGCCGGTTTTTTCGACAAGGAACCGATTACCGTTAACAACCGGGCAATAAGACCGATTGATTTTACCAGCAAGGTGCTGATCCGCGACTGGAAGCTTGATTCCGACGAGCGGGAGTTTACCGTGATGCGTATTCGAATCAGTGGCCATCAGGATGGTGAGCATAAAGAGATTGTTTATGATCTTTATGATGTTTATGATGAAAAGGGGAAGCTGTCGTCAATGGCCAGAACAACCGGCTTTACCGCCACTGCAAATGCCGAACTTATTCTGGGCGGACACTTTGGAGGGAAAGGTGTGTATCCGCTTGAACTGATCGGTCTGGATGATGAATGTTACCAATTTGTAATGGACTACCTTAAAGAGCGAAATGTGATCTTTGAAAGGAAGGAAAACGGGAAATTGATTGACTAATTTCGATATGAAGAAAAAACCAACTCCGGCCGATAATTACCGCGCCACTATGAAGGCCATTGGATATGTGCCCAGAAAAAATGCCACACAGGATGATTATGACAGAATCGGCTTTATGTCAGGACTGGAAGTGCACCAGCAACTGAATACCGATGAAAAGCTTTTCTGCCGGTGTCCGGCCGGCATCTATCAGGATGATGACACTTATGATGCAGAGGTGATTCGCCATATGCGTCCCACATTGAGCGAACTCGGTGAATATGACGGTACCGCCCTTATGGAGTTCAAAACGCGCAAAAACGTAGTGTATCGCCTCAAAAATGAAACAACCTGTACTTATGAGGTTGACGATACACCTCCATTTCCGGTGAACCGTGAAGCTGTGGATATCGCTATAGAAATTTCTTTACTCAAGAAGCTGAACATCGTTGGCGAAATTCACATTACGCGAAAGCAATACCTTGACGGCAGCATTCCCACAGGTTTTCAGCGCACGGCCATCATTGGTGTGGAAGGGGTTATCGAGCTAAAAAACAAAACAATCCGACTGATACAGCTTAGCCTTGAAGAGGACTCTTGTCGCGAGATCTCAGATGTGGGTCACTGGCGCGTTTATAAAACCGATCGGTTGGGTATGCCGCTGATTGAAACAGTTACGTATCCTGATATGGTCAATCCCGACGAAGTGGCCGAAGCATGCCAGGTGATCCGCTTCCTGAATCGAAGTACCGGAAAAGTCCGGACCGGCATGGGAGCTGCCCGCCAGGATGTGAATGTGAGCTGCCGGGGTGGTACACGTGTTGAGATCAAAGGGGTGTCGCGCATTAAATGGATTCCTGAACTTACTCACAATGAAGCTTTTCGTCAGTGGGCGCTGCTGCATATCAGGGAGGAGTTACAAAAGAGAGTGAAGAAACCGGAAAGCTGGAACATGCATTACCAGGAACTCAATCCGCGTGATTTTAGCTTTCGCTCAAAAGCACTCAAAGGGCTTAGAAATGCCGGTATGAAGCTCTACGGTGTCAGTTTGCCACGCTTCCAGGGGATACTCTCCCATTTTACCCAGCCCGGCAAAGTGTTTGCCGATGAAATCAGCGATCGGCTGAAAGTGATCGCCTGCATCGAAAAGCCCAATATGTGCACCAGCGATAGTCTGAAACCAATGGAAGGGGAGGAGACGTTTCTGAAGTTGCGCAAAATGCTCAACAGCAAAACAGATGATGCCGTGCTGCTCTTCTGGGGCCCCTCTGAGGATATTAATACAGCCCTGGAGACAATAGATGAACGCTGCCGATGGGCTTTTGACGGTGTTCCGAACGAAACCCGCAAGTCGTTTGCCGACGGTACAACCATTTTTGAACGTGTGCTGCCCGGTGCCGACCGGATGTATCCAGATACCGACTCAAAACCTATTCCCCTGCGAGATGAAGACATCGACAGGCTAGGAAAAAACCTTCCCATCACTACGATGGACGCCTATCATACCATGAAAAAATGGGGGATTCCTGAAGACACCTATACGTACATCTTTAAAAACAACCTCTTCCCGCTTATCAGCGAACTGGTAGAAAAACACAAGGAGGATCCTGTTTTTATCGGTACCATTTTCGGTCACCGTATGAAATTTGTAGAGGGTCATTATGATAAAGCCAGTGGCTTTGAATTTCGCCGGGTGGCTGATATCTTGCTTGCTTTAAAAAACCGGGGCCTCGATCGTGAACTGATCAAACCGATGCTGCCTGTGGTCTATGAGCACCCGAAAATGGATCTCGACTCGATACTTACAGTTATTGGCTATACACCCATGAGAGAACAAGATGTATTGACAAACCTTGACTTTCTCAAACAGAAGTTTTCCTCCATCAGGCATTCTGTGGGCAAAGATGCCGAACTTAAATGGCTTATGGGACAATTGCGCGCACAGGCCATTGGCAATATTCCCCTAAACAAATTAAAACAAAAGCTTGAAAAACAGACAAGCAACTGAAACCCCTTTCATAACTTATGACTAAAACCAAAATCAATGAGTGAAGATTTCTTCCAGGGATATAAAGGCGAAGCCCTCAAACTACTGAAAAAGTTTAATGTACGCGTTTGGGGCCAGGCAACAATTGAAACCAGCAGGGGAAACTTTGTCGGCACGGTACTGCCACGTTCAGAAAATGACGATGAAAAGCATATTGTACTGAAGATTCCTACAGGATATAACGTGGGGATCGATGTAGCCAATGTGATCAGTATGAAGGAAACCGGTTATAAAAAGGCGAATTACAAGATTCCGGAGAAAGAGTTTCCTTATACTGAAGGACTTCCTTCGGTGAAGCTCATCGGCACGGGTGGTACGATTGCATCAAGACTTGATTACAGGACAGGAGCCGTAATTCCGGCATTTTCGCCCGGAGAACTCTATGGCGCAGTGCCTGAGCTTGCTGATATATGCAACCTGACCACAGAAAAGGTGTTTGCCGTGTTCAGCGAAAATATGGGTCCGGAACAATACAAGCAGCTTGCTGTTGCCATTGGGAAAGAGATAGAAAATGGTATTGAAGGCATTGTGATTGGACATGGCACGGACACCCTGCACCATACGGCAGCAGCATTGACTTATATGATCCAGGATTCACCTGTACCCATCGTATTGGTAGGATCGCAGCGGTCTTCTGACCGCCCTTCCTCAGATGCAGCACTCAACCTGATGCACGCCTGTTATACAGCCGGCCATTCCGATATAGCCGAGGTGATGGTGTGCATGTTCGGCCCTACATCTGATGAATATGGATTGTTGCACCGCGGTACACGTGTGCGGAAAATGCACTCCTCATACCGGAGTACTTTTCGTACGCTTGGTGATATTCCACTTGCCAGAGTCTCCCGCGACGGTGTCATCCCAATAAAAAAAGAATACAACAGCCGCAGAAAGGACAGGAAGGTTACTATTAAACCTTACTTTGAAGAAAAAGTGGCCATCATTTATTACTATCCCAATATGATGCCGGATATAGTAGATTCACTTGTTGATAATGGCTACAAAGGGATCGTTATTGCCGGTACCGGACTCGGGCATGTTAACAAACCCCTGTATCCTGCACTGAAGCGGGCCTCCGATAAGGGCGTGGCTGTTTACATGACAGTTCAAACCCTCTGGGGTTATGTCCAGATGTTTGTTTATGAGACAGGACGTGAAATGATGGCTCTTGGCGTGATACCTGCCGAGAATATGCTGCCTGAAGTTGCCTGGGTGAAATTGGGTTGGGCTTTGGGACAGACCTCCGATCTTGAAGAAGTGAAAAATATTATGCTCACTCCCATAAACGACGATATCACACGCCGAGAGCCTTACAATGGCTATTTGGTTTATCAGGGTGGACTGCCTGAAGTTGAAAAATTTATCAGGGAATTCAGGAAGTAAGGGATCGATTGCCGATTACCGATTATTGATTATCGATTGGCCGGAATGCTGCAAAAAAAGCATACTCTGTCTTCTTGCTTCCAGTTTCCTGCTACATCGATCATCGAAAATTGACAATCGGCAATCGGTGTTGTACCCGGAGCCGGGCTCGAACCGGCACGGCCGCAATGGCCACAGGATTTTAAGTCCTGGGTGTCTACCAATTCCACCATCCGGGCAGGACTTTTCGTATCTCATCGATACTGGCGTAAAAATACAAAAAAACCTCTTTGCAGAGGTTCTTTTCTTAGAGCGGAAAACGGGACTCGAACCCGCGACCCCGACCTTGGCAAGGTCGTGCTCTACCAACTGAGCTATTTCCGCGTTTGCGGTTGCAAATATACATTTTTTTTCAACTACAAAAATATTTTTCTGGTTTTTAATGAGGAAAAAAAGCCCTAAAGCTTGCTGTTATTCCAATTTGTAATGTGCTATCGGTTAAATGCTGTTAAAATATGGGCAGAGTTTGATTAAAATAATTAAATTTGTCCCCCAAAACAGATAATATTAACCATTAAGCTACCCATCGCAATGAAAAAACTGTTAAGCATTTCCCTAATGATGATCATCCTTTTGGGAAGTACAGCACTAACTGCACAAAACGAAGCCAAGTTTGGTCATATCAATACCAGTGAATTGCTTCGTATGATGCCCGGCCGCGAAGAAGCACGCCAGGATCTTGAAAGATATGCAATGGAGTTGGAGCAAACATTTTCCGCCATGCAACAGGAGTTTGCTACAAAGTACCAGGAATATCTGGAAAACCAGGAAACATTTTCCCAGATTGTCAGGCAATCCAAAGAACGCGAACTTCAAAGTCTGAACGAGCGCATTATGGAGTTCCAGGAATCAGCCCAGGTTGATCTGATGGAACAGGAAGAACGTCTGTTGAATCCTATTATTGAAAAAGCCCGAAACGCTATCAATAAGGTGGGACGTGAGCATGGTTTTACATATGTTTTCGATTCAAGTGGAGGTTCCGTGCTCTATTTTGAGGGCGGTGAAGACATTATGCCGCTGGTTCGTGCCGAACTGGGACTTTAAAAAGGTCTGAAATAGAAAATAAATCCTGTTGTGCAGCAACACGCTGCATGGCAGGATTTTTTATTGTTCCTCCCTGTACCAGGCCGCGTATTTTTTATAACTTTCAGATATTCGTAGCAACAAATCCCGGGTTAAACGCTGGTCGATATCCTTGATCTTTTTTGCCGGCAATCCGCCGTAAACACTTCCGGGTTCCACAACAGTATTTTCAAGAACCACAGCTCCGGCAGCAATAATTGAATTCTCTCCGATCACTGCATGATCCATCACAATAGCGTTCATGCCAATCAATACATTATCGTGAATGGTGCACCCGTGAACAATGGCCTTGTGGGCAATGGATACATTGTTGCCAATGTTTGTAGGGGCTTTTTCATAAGTGCCGTGAATCACCGCTCCATCCTGAATATTCACGTTGTTTCCGATGCGGATGTAATGCACGTCACCGCGAACCACTGCCTGAAACCAAATGCTGCAGTTGTCGCCCGTTACCACATCCCCAATCACAGTGGCATTATCAGCAAGATAACAGTTGTCACCAAATTTTGGTTTTATTCCCCGAATCGGTTTTATAAGTGCCATGAAAGAGGGTTTAGTTGTTTAGTTGTTTAGCTGTTTAGTTGTTTAGTTGTTTAACGATTGGGTCAGTTTCTTTGCGCTTTTTGCGAGAAAAAAATCCACGCAAAATTAATTACTGCATCAGCTTATGGTCATGCAATCTAAAGCCAATGACAATGAATGCGTAACATGTTAACTAATAGCGTTTTAAAAGCAACTGACATTAATAGCGCCAGCGAAGAATCTGTTAGTAAGCTACGAGATCCTTTACTTCCTTTGAGCTTCCAACTTCGAGCTGCTATAGCTTCAAAATCGCCTCGCCCTCATCTTTGCCGGAAAGAAGCATCCGCACAGGGTTTTCGATCAGCTCTTTCACCTTCACCAAAAAGCTTACCGACTCCTTGCCGTCAATGATCCGGTGGTCATAAGAAAGGGCCAGGTACATCATCGGACGGATCTCTACTTTACCCTGCACGGCAACCGGTCGCTCAATGATGTTGTGCATCCCCAATATGGCACTTTGTGGCGGATTGATAATCGGTGTCGACAGCATAGAGCCAAACACACCTCCGTTTGTAACAGATATTGTGCCGCCTGTTAGCTCTTCAATGGTGATCTTGTTGTTACGGGCTTTTTCCGCGAGCCCATTGATCTTAGCTTCCACCTCAGGCAAACTCATGCTTTCAGCATTACGGATCACTGGAACCATAAGCCCTTTAGGTGTGCTGACAGCTATCCCGATATCAGCATATTCAGGAATAACAATGTGGTTGCTGTCAATATAACCGTTTACTCCCGGAAAGTAGGGTATGCTTTCGGTCAGAGCCTTTACAAAAAATGACATGAAACCAAGCTTGAAACCATATTTTTCGATAAAAGCCTTCTGATGTTTCTTGCGCAAGGCAATGATGGCCGACATATCCACCTCGTTAAAAGTAGTTAGCATGGCTGTTTGGTTTTTAACAGCCACAAGTCGCTCAGCAACTTTTTTTCGCAAGGCAGACATTTTGTTGCGCTGCTTTTCGCGGCTATTCGTACCGTAAGCATTATCTAATGCGGCAACTTCTGCAGGCCTGGAGGGGGCTTCTCCTGAAAAATGGCCACTGATGGCAGCAAGTACATCCTTTTTCGTGATCCTTCTGCTATCGGGATTGATATGATCCCACTCGGTTGGCAGGCCATGTGTTTCGAGCAGCTTTTTTGCCTGGGGCGTAATTGTGATGGTACTTTTAGCTTCTTTGTCTGGTTTGTCTTCCTGTTGTTTTACCGGTTCCTCTTTTTTTTCTTCGCTTTCGCCGGATGGTGTGGTAATGGCTGCAGGCTTTTCTGTATTTTTCTTGTCGGGTTTCCCCGATACTGATGTGTCGATTTTTCCGATGATCTTACCGGGTTCAACCGTTGTACCCTCGTCCACATCGATCTTAATTTGTCCGGCCGCATCTGCATTGATGATAAGCGTGGCCTTGTCGGAGTCGATTTCTGCAATCTCCTGGTCTTTTTCCACGAAGGCGCCATCTTCAACCAGCCATCTGGCCAGTTCGACCTGGGTGATCGACTCACCTGCTTCCGGTACTCGAATGTCTATCGTCATATGTGCTTGTTTTTCCAAGTTAGCATTTAAATTCCACCATCCATTATCCTTAACCATCAATTAACAATCGTCAATCGATAGTTGCCATGTTGCTGATGCACAATTGTCCACATTCCCTGCAAACATTTTCACAATTGCATTCTTCAAAGGCTTTTTCAACAATCTTGCGTTGCTGCATCTGGTGAAACTGGCTTGAACCGCTTGCCGGACTTCCACTTTCAGGCCGGGCGATCACACTCATGCTGAAGTCTTTGAGGTTCATTAACAGATAGGACCACGCTCCCATATTCCGGGGTTCTTCCTGAACCCATAACCACCGCTTTGTGTTCTTGTATTTTTCCTTGATATTGTCAAGCTCCCGTTGCGGAAGTGGGTAAAGCTGCTCCATCCTCACGATGGCAGTATTGTTAAAACCCTTCTGCTTTTTCTCCTCAAGGAGGTCATAATAGATCTTTCCACTGCAAAACAGCACGCGGTCTACCTGACCAGGAGATGCTTCCCTGTCGTCAATCACACTGCGGAATTTACCTTCGCTAAATTCACTCAACGGTGATACACAAGCCGGGTGCCTCAGCAGGCTTTTGGGTGTAAACAGCACCAAAGGTTTGCGAAACGGACGCTTCATCTGAAGCCGCAACAGGTGAAACAGATTTGCAGGTGTGGTTACATTGGCCACCTGTATGTTTTCTCTGGCACACTGGGCCAGAAAGCGCTCCATCCTGGCACTGGAGTGTTCAGGTCCCTGACCTTCATAGCCGTGCGGTAAATACAGCACCACGCCATTTTGTATCTTCCATTTTTCCCGGGCACTCGTGATGAACTGATCGATGATGATTTGTGCACCATTGCTGAAATCCCCGAACTGCGCCTCCCATATTACCAGGGTGTTCGGACTGGCCATGGAATAGCCGTAGTCAAAGCCTAAGACAGCATACTCTGACAAAGGGGAGTTGTATATCTCAAATTTTGCCTGATCCTGATGTACATGTTTTAATGGGACATACTCCTCTTCCGAATTCTCGAGTTTCAGAACGGCATGCCTGTGGCTGAAAGTTCCCCTTTCCGTATCCTGACCGGAGATTCTGACCGGAAACCCTTCATACAGAAGGGATGCATAAGCCAGGCTTTCACCCATCGCCCAGTCGACGCGCGCTGATTCTGCAACCATCGATTTTCGCTCCTGCATCATCCTGACTGTTTTACGGAAAAACCCTTTGCGATCGGGCAATTCGGTAATTTTGTCACCCAGCGATAAAAGCCGCTCCATGTCGATGCGTGTATCAGTTTCCAGCAGAAAGTCCTCTTTGGATCCGTTCCGGAAACCCTCCCAGGTTTTAATAAGAAACGGGTCGATGTCCCCTTTCTCAATTTTTTTGGCTGTCTCCAATTCCTGCTCCATCTTCTTATTGAACGATTCACGAAGAGAAACGACCTCCTCTTCATTTATCGCTTTTTGCGCCAGCAGCTTCTCTACGTATATGGTTGCAGGATCGGGGTGCTTTTCGATGATCTTATACAAGATCGGCTGGGTAAACCTGGGTTCGTCACTTTCGTTATGACCATATTTCCTGTACGACAGCAAGTCGATGAACACGTCAAGGCCAAAACGCTGCCTGAATTCCATTGCCAGTTCGATGGTGTAAACAACGGCTTCCACGTCGTCACCATTTACGTGAAAAATCGGTGCCTGTATTGTTTTGGCCACATCGGTGCAGTAAGTTGAAGAACGGGCATCCAGGTAGTTTGTCGTAAAACCAAGCTGGTTGTTGATCACCAGATGGATGGTGCCACCGGTTTTATACCCTTCAAGCTGCGACATCTGTAAAAGTTCATACACAACGCCCTGACCTGCGATCGATGCATCACCATGGATCAAAACAGGAGCAACTTTTTTGTAATCACCGCCATATCGATGGTCGGTTTTTGCCCTGGCAATCCCTTCGGCTACAGGTCCGACTGCTTCAAGATGGCTTGGGTTGGGGGCAATGTGAAGGCGGATGCTTTTTCCATCCCCAACGGTTGTTTCCAGGGTACATCCAAGATGATATTTGACATCACCCAACAGGGTCTCCTCCGCGTATTCTTTTCCATCAAATTCACTGAAGATCTTGTGATAAGGCTTTTTTAATATATTTCCCAGCACATTGAGACGGCCGCGATGTGCCATACCGATCACATACTCGTGAATCCCTGACTCAGCACCCCGCTCCATTAAAACATCCAGGGCGGGGATCAATGTTTCACAGCCTTCCAGAGAAAATCGTTTCTGGCCTGGAAATCTTTTTCTGACAAACTGTTCAAAGCCAACGGCCTCAATTAGTTTAGACAAGATCTGTGTTTTTTTGCGAATGTCGAAATCGGGGTTGTTTCTAACCTGCTCCATCCTGTTTTTCAACCAATCCACGATTTCAGGCTTGCGGATGTACATATATTCAACCCCGATGCTCTGACAGTAAGTTTGCTGCAAATGTCCGATGATCTTTTTTAAAGATGCTTTGCCAATGCCGATCTTATTCCCTGCCTGAAAATCGGTTTCCAGAGCCGTATCGTTCAGACCAAAATTGTTATGATCCAAAGTGGGTCTGTATTGCCTGCGGGTACGTACCGGATTGGTTTTGGTGAAAAGATGTCCACGCTCCCGGTAACCGTTGATCAGATTCAGTACATTGAACTCATTTCTGAAACGGACCACTTCCTCCTCACTTGGTGCATCACTCTCCGGATAACGGGTTCTGGCGAACTCAAAACCATCAAAGAACTTTCTCCAGTCGGGTTCCAGAAGTTGAGGGTCCTTCAGATAATCCTGATAAAGCCGCTCCAGGCTCTTGCCTTCAATGTTGCCCAGATATGATAACTGATCCATAGGAATAAATTTCGCAGGGATTGGGTTGATTGATCACATAATTAACTACATTTTAAGTTTATCTGTGCAGAAAACCGCAAATCCGGCAATTGATAAAAGTGCTTTCCTTACAATCTTTATAAAAGTAATACAAATTTAACCAAAAAATGTTCTGTATGTATTATTGATTCTTAGTTCCGTTAATCTGTGTTTTGGATTAAGTAAATGTTTTTTGGAAGGTTAGTTTGTTAATTAAAAATTTTGCTTGATATTTGAATCGGAAATTAATCTGATATCCTTTATGACAAAAACGACCAAAAAGAACATAACGAAACAGACTGATGATGGTTGGAAGCTGTTCTTTAAGAGAAAGTTTGATGATGCATCGGTGGTGTTTAACAGCGTACTGGAAACCCAGGATGACCATTATGCAAAGTATGGCAGAGCGTGTGCTTCATTCAGAGGGAACAATATTGAGCTTGCCATCAGGGACCTGACAGAGTTGTTAGATGCGGATGATAAAAATATCGATTACCTTCATACACGTGCTCTTGTATATGGTGCTGATGAAAATTATGACAAGGCAATGAAGGATTTAACTCGCTTGCTTGAATTACTTCCTGATAACGGAGAAGCCTGGTGTGACCTTGGAGGTCTGTACCTGATCAGGGAGGATTTTCCCTCTGCACGCGACTGCTTTGAACGGGCCGCTGACATCAATAAAGCCTGTTCATTTACCTGGCTGGGTAAAGGGATCGCGGCACTGAACCTGAAAGAATACCGGAAAGCAATTGAATATCTGAACGTTTCCATTAAGCTTGATGGCAAGCTGACTTTGGCCTACCTCGCCCGTGCAGAAGCTTTTTTTTCCAACAACCAGAAAAAAGAAGCCCTGAAGGATGTGAAGAAATCACTTTCCCTCGATCGGGCATTTTTTGGGGAGTTCAAAGAGACGTTTGGTGACGAGACCAACAACAACACGGAAAATGACCATAAAGATGATCTTGATGACGAGGATGCGATAGAGGTGTATTAGTTGATTGGTTGATTGGTTGATTGGTTGATTGATTGGTTGATTGGTTG
>SKSI01000107.1 GCA_007123065.1 Bacteroidales bacterium | reverse complement strand
CCTGCAAACAAAGGTTGCATCATGTCACTGATAAGAAACGATCCTGTAGCGGCATAATAAGCGTGTCCGCGTGCCTGCAATAGGCCATCGGCCGCATTCATTACCAGAATGGAGGTCATCAGTAGAATTTCTGTCACCAGGATGATGTTGGCATCTGATCTGGGCCATGTGGTCATCTCTTTGTTCCAGAAACGACGTATCCGGATCACATTTCTGCGTATCAGGAATAAAACACATGCAAGGATGACCAGCAGCGCAAAGATCTCAAAAACAGAAATCAGGACCGGATATATTGCCCCAAGGAATAACAGGCTTCGGTGTGTGCCAAAAATGCCGTCGAACAATATCTCGATCATCTCAATATTGATCACAATAAAACCAACATATACAAAAATGTGGAGGATGGCAGAAACAGGCCGGGTGGTCATTTTAGACTGACCGATTGCAACCCGGAGCATATTTTTCCACCTTCTTGCTTTTTGATCATTGATGGGAAGCTTTTTTCCCATCTTGATATTTTGCGCAATGCGCCTGACATTCATTGAA
Organism: Bacteroidales bacterium; assembly: GCA_007123065.1. Lineage (GTDB taxonomy): Bacteria > Bacteroidota > Bacteroidia > Bacteroidales > UBA7960 > PUPG01. The sequence continues at coordinate 2,033 of SKSI01000107.1, read as the reverse complement.
AATAACAGGGCTGCTGCGATCAAAAGCAGGCTGAAGATTAAATTTGCGAGCATAGATAATATTTTAGATCAGAAAAAGATCCGTTAAGAAGATTTCAACTCTTTTACAGCTTCTACCAACTGGGGTAATATTTTTGCTGCATCTCCGACAATGCCGTATTGTGCAGCTTCAAAAATTGGTGCGTCCTTGTCATTATTTATGGCAACGATGTATTTGGATGAGCTGACCCCGGCCAGGTGCTGGGTTGCTCCGGAAATACCGATTGCAAAATAAACATTCGGGGCAACGATCTTCCCTGTTTGACCTGTATGCTCTTCGTGCGGACGCCATCCTTCGTCTGAGACAGGCCTTGAACAAGCCGTTGCTGCATCCAGCAAATCAGCAAGCTCCTCCAGCGGAGCCCAGTTATCAGAGGATTTCATGCCACGGCCACCCGAAACAACAATTTCGGCATCGGTAAGCAGTATTTTACCGGTTTGTTTTTCTGTTTCCTGCACCTGGATGGAAGAAGAAAGATCTCCCATTTCCGGCGTGAAGGCTTCAATAACGACCGTCTCCGGTTTTTCCTCAATATCAATGGAGTTTTGAGCAAGTGTCAGAATCTTTGTTTCAGTTTTCAACTCATTACGGGAAATTGCATTGCCTGAAAAGACTCGTTTTTTGATCACAAAGGGATCTACGCTTTCCGGCAGTTCGTGAACGGCAGAACATATTGCAGCCTTAAGGCGCACGGATAATCTTGGTGCCAATGCTTTACCACAATTATTATTGGCCAGAACAAGGACTTTGGCTGATTCTTTTCCGGCAATATCGGCAATTGCTTTGGTATAAAGCTGACCGTCAAAATGTTTTAGTTTGTCATCTGTAACGGAAACAACTTTTTTAATTCCGTAGTTGCCAAGTTTTTTTAATTCTTCCTCAGCAACATTTCCGATAGATATGGCGATTGGGTCCGTTTGGAGCATCTCCGCAAGCTTTGCTGCATAAGTGGCAATCTCAAAAGACTGCTTCTTAAATGCTCCGTCCCAGTTTTCTGTAAATACAACTACTGACATAGGTTTTGAATTTTTTGAAGCAGATCAAATAACCTTTGCTTCGTTTTGTAAAATGGTGATCAACTCTTTGGGGTTTTCCGGATCGATGAACCTGCAGTCAGCCTTTGGCTCCGGCGGTTCAAAGTTCAGGGTGCTGCACTTCGCTTCAGCTGCCATTGGTTCAGAGACGTTTATTGGTTTCGTGCGCGCCTGCATGATGCCTCGCATAGCTGCAATTCTTGGCTCTTTGGCAATTCCCTTCTGGACAACTCCAACAAAGGGCACTGGCAGGTTAAGCTTCTGTTTGCCGCCGTCAATTTCCCTGGTAATGAAAACGTTACCCTGCTCCACGCTAAGATGCGAAATACCCGAAACAGATGGATACTCCAAAAACTCAGCGAGCATCCCTCCTACATTGGAGCCATTGTGATCACTGGATTCAATGCCACAAAGAATGATATCAAAAGCGCCATTTTTTACAACCTCAGCCAGCTCTGCTGCCACCTGGTATGCATCGATCGCTTCAGTATTCACACGGTAAGCATCATCAGCACCAATGGCAAGAGCCTTTCTGATAGTTGGTTCAGTATTGGCAGTTCCGATATGTGCCACCGATACCTTTTTGACCCCGGTAGCAGGGTCATCCCTGAGTTCCAGGGCTCTGGTCAGCGAAAGCTCATCCCAGGGGTTGATAACCCATTGAACGCCCGCAGTATCCAGTTTTGTATTGTTCTCTGAAAACTTCACCTTGGTGGTGGTGTCAGGAACATGACTGATACAAACTAAAATATTCATAAAAGAAAATGCTTAGGTTGGTTATTCAGTAGATTTATTTTGGTTGATGTGTTTTGAAGGGTACAAATATAACAATTATTGAAAAGAAGCAGGTTTTTCTATTCAATCAACCTTTTTTGAACCCATAACACGATCACGTTCGGCAATGTCATCAAAACATTCGCCCTGACAGGTAAAACAGCTTTCGATGAGTGTTTCGCTGAT
>SKSI01000109.1 GCA_007123065.1 Bacteroidales bacterium | reverse complement strand
GGAGCGAGATATCCTCTTGCCGTATCAGTTGGCCGTTAACATATTCGCCACCACTGACAATCAGTTCAAAAGGACCCGAAGAACGTGTGATGTATCTGTTTTGCTCCGGATCAAAATAGCTGAAGCCAAACTCCGGAATTGTAATTGTTCCCCCTGATCTTGGTATGAGCAGGTAGTCGTAAGTCCGACTGCCGGCAATGCCATTTCGCTCCTTTCTAATATCTTCATCCATTTGGGGGTCAAACACATCCAGGGTCGGAGGGAAGCCAATTTCCGGTACTTCTACCATGCCCATGTTGCCCCTGCCGCTTATGGTTAGAATTAGGTTTGCAGCATCATTCACCTCAAGCACTTCCGGTTGAAGTCTTGTTACCAGATCGAAACTGCCGACCAGTCCGTTAAAGTTTGCCGGTCTGTTCTCTATCGGCAGCGGCTTTACTTCAAGTGAGACGGCGTTTGAGCTTACCTGGTGCTGAATGGTTTGGAAGCTGTCAAACGGGCTTCGGCCAAAAAACTCTTCCAGCATGCTGCCCCTTCTTTGCTGCTCGGTGCGACGCACCCTGACACCCATATCAACAACCATGGGGTCGATATTCAGCGTACCTGCCCGTTGCGGAAAAATTGCCACCCGTCGGATTTCTGCAACCCGGTAATTGATTCCGTTGATCAATTCATTGCTTAAGCGAGCTTGCTGATCCGAAATGTTTTCCGTCCAGAAACCCTGAAAAGAAGGCAGCCTTTCAATCGTGTAGTTGGTGATGTCAAGACGGGTAAAAAGCTTGTAAGTGATGATCACCTGTTCACCCTGGTAGGGTCTCCCGTTATCCACTTCAGCACGAATGAAGATATCGTCCTTACCGGGCGCTGTTATATCTCTGCTTTCCTCACGTTGAGGTTCTGTTTGTTGAGGCCTGTCTCCGCGTGGATTCACTTTTATTTGCAAAGCATCGCTTTGATAAGATTCTCCGTCTACCTTTATGTTGGCGCCATCTATTGTAAAGTTGCCTTCGGTGGTAGCTTCAAGAATATATGTGTAGCTGATGGAAATGGATGTCGTTACCCTGTTATTGATGATCTGTGTGGACGAGCTGGTAGACTGGCCTGGTCCTGAGCGAACCCGGAAGGGTTCAAAGGAAGGGGCCAGAAATTGATCCGGTCTGGCATTGATAGTATACACAACCCTGAAGCTTTCGCCTACTGCAGTTTCCGAAGGTCCGGATACAGCAACCTCTACTTCATCTGCAGAAAGAATTGCAGAATGAAGCAACATCAAAGGCAAGACAAAATACAATAGCTTCTTCATCATTGAAATTAGTGGTTTACCATTCTCTTTGCGACCTGATCGGCTCCAGAACCTGTTCTTCCCTGTCGATATTTTCCTGTATCTTTTGTTCCTGCTGTTTTAACGCTTCCAAAATGCGTTCTGCATCCCGGGGAGATAACCGGTCAGGACGTTCTGCCAGTTGGTCATCACCTTCGTCAGGATCCATCCCGGGAGAAGGATCGCTGCTTTGATCGTCATCCCCGTGATCCTGATCCGGGCTGGGGTCTTGTTCCTGCTCCTGCTGGTCATCATCGTCTTCACCCTGACCATTCTGATCTGTTGCATCCGGTGGCATTTCTTCCAGCAGGTTTAAGGCGTATGCCAGATTGTACCGGGTGTCATCATCCGTGGGCGACAACCGCAATGCTTCTTTAAAAGCATCCACACTTTCCGGGATTTGTCCGCTTCCCAGCAAGGCATTACCGAGGTTGTGCCAGCCTGCTGCACGAAAATCTTGCGGTGCACTCCCTTCCCGGGTAAGTTGCGAGAAAATATCTTTTGCTTCCTCCAGGCGACCCTGTCTGTAAAGTGTATTACCCAGATTATGCCAGGCCTTCAGGTTTTCGGAATTGATATCCAGAGCATCGCGATACTTTTGTTCAGCAGCAACATAATCCTCATTTTCAAAAAGCTTGTTACCCTGTCGCAACAACTGACGTTCGTTCCCGGCAAAAACCAGGCTAACGAGAATTGTTAAATTGAATATGTATAAAATTAAAGCTTTGATCATTAACGTATTAAATAATTTTATTTGAATAAAAAGTTCAATTTTTAAAGTTTTTTTTATGATCCAAAAATATTGATTTTTGCCAGATATTTATTCTTTCTCTCAAGAATGATCAGGTCTGCAACCAAAAGCAAAAGCGCCAGGGCAACAAAAACCTGGTATCTGCTTTCATATTCTGCAAACAAAACCGTGTCATGCGTTTCTTGTTCCAACGTACGAATTTGCTCCAGTATTTCATCCAGTCCAATATCGGCTCCTGCACCGTGCCGGAATACACCTCCGGTTATTTCTGCTATTTCCCTGAGCATTTGTTCATTATACCTTGATATTACGGTATTGCCTTCCTGATCGCGCAGGTAACCTGTAATCCTTCCGTTTTCCTCAATGGGAATGGGTGCTCCTTTGAGGCTGCCGATTCCTATGGTATGAATTACAACACCTTTTTCAGCAGCGCGCCTGGCAGCCTGCAATGGCTCATCCTCGTGACTTTCTCCATCACTGATTATAATGATGGCTTTATTGTGCATTTTATCATCTTGTAATGCAAGCAGCGATCGTTCAATGGCCAGCTCGATAGCGGTTCCCTGAACGGGAACACTATTGGTATTTGCCGTTCTGAGAATCATTTTTGCGGCGTTGTGATCGGTTGTCAGGGGTACCTGGGATTGAGCAGTGCCTGCAAACAAAACAATACCGATACGATCCTGATCCAGGCGATCAATTAGTCGGTTTACGGCAAGCTTTGCCCGTTCAAGGCGGTTCGGGCGCATGTCCTGTGCAAACATACTACGGCTTACATCCAGTGCAATTATTATATCTGCGCCCTTAATATGCACTTCTTCCATACGGCTGCCGGTCTGGGGATTTGCCAGGCCCATCACAATGGATGAGACAGCAATCAAAACAAGCAGAAATTTGATGTACGGACGTTTGTCAGATAAAAGCGGACTCATTTTTCTTACGAGTGATTCCTGTCCGAAAGCTCTGAGGTTCCGTTCGCGTAAATATCTGCTTATCAGAAATACCAGTACAAGTATGGGTACCAGCAGGTACAAATAAAACAACTCCGGATGTTCAAATCGTATCATATTTTTTTATGGTGTTGTTTTTAGCCATGTGTGCCGGAGTAATGCTTCTGCAACTATTAAAACCAAAGCAAGAATGAGCAATGGCAGATATTCATCCTGATGATGCGTAAACTCTGTTACATCAATTTTTGTTCGTTCCAGCTGGTCAATCTCCCGATAAACCTGCTCAAGCATGTCGTATCGGTCAGCCCAGAAGTATTGCCCTCCGGTCATATTGGCAATCTGTTGTAACAATTCTTCATCAACTGGAAATTCGACATCCTGATATCTGATACCGTAAGGTGTCTGAAACGGGTAGGGGACAGGTCCGCTGCTACCGACCCCAATGGTATAAACCCTGATATCATAAAGTGCTGCAATTTCAGCCGCTGTAAGCGGATCAATAACGCCCCTGTTGTTGATGCCATCGGTGAGCAACACGATAACACGACTGATTGCATCGCTGTCGCGTAAGCGGTTAACAGCGGTTGCCAGGCCATCGCCTATGGCGGTGCCATCCTCAACCATACCGGTACGAATATTTGCAGCCAACTGTTTCAGCATGGTATGATCAGTCGTTAATGGAACCATGGTGAAACTAAATCCGCTGAAAACTGTCACCCCAATCCGGTCATTAGGGCGCATATCAATGAAGTCGAGTGCCGTCCTTTTTGCCGCTTCCATTCGGTTTGGACTGAAATCCTCAGCAAGCATCGATCCGGATATATCCAGTGTGATCATAATGTCAATGCCTTCCACACTTATGTCGCGCGTGCTTGAAGCGGTTTGTGGCCTTGCCAGGGCAATAAGAAGAAGTACCATCGCAAGCATTCGCAAAACAAAGGGAAGATGCAGCATGCGTATACGAAAGCCTTTCCTGATGTTTTTTATAAATCCGGAATGCACAAAACGTATGTCGGATGAGAGTTCCTTGTGTTTGCGAATATACCATATCACAAATAACGGTATCAATAACAGCAACCAAAGGAATTCCTGTTTGGCAAATTCTATGTCGGCAAACCAGTTCATTCTTTATCGTTTACAATCTCTGCAGTTTTTTTTACGAATTCAAGGGCTTTTTCCAGCACCTTTTCATGATCATTGTCTTCAGGATTGAATTTAGCAAACTTTACCATATCGGCAAGCTCAAAAATATTCTTAAAATCGCTCTGAAGCGCTGTATTTTCAATATATGCAGGAAGTTTTTGAACAATCTCCCGGGTTGTCATTTCTATGGCATCGAGATGAAACCGTTTGTATAAATATTTCCGGAGAATGGTTGTCAGCTCACTATGGTAGGCTTTAATATGACCTTTTTGCCACAACTCTTTCTGCCTGAGTGTTTCCAGACTTGAGATGGCTGCAATATGTGCCGGCACTTCCGGTTTTTCCCAGATGGTCGGCTCTTTCAGGGGCTTTTTTCTCTTTTTCAGGAAGCGAATGATTAAAACCACGATAATCAATAATCCAATGGCTGCGAGCAGGTAGGGTAGGATTTCGCGAAAGGTTCTGGGGAATTTAAAAAGCGGCCTGATGTCCCTGTAACGATCTGTCATATCGACTTCAACAGTTTGTACCTCCAGTAGCGTCGCCTTGCTTTCGAAATGAATGGTATCGTTATCCGATATAAATGTAAATTCAAAAGCAGGTATCGGAATGTATCCTTCTTCCCAGGATGTTACACGAAGTGTTTGCATCAGGGTGGTACTTCCGGCATCACGGTCCAGGGTGTCAACCAAACCCAGATTCAGGATTTCGATTTTATGATCTTCCAGTTCTTCATATCCGGGCCAATTCAGAAACCCGCCGGAAGGAATATTGGCGCTGATTTGCAGGTCTGCGGGCTGGCCGATCAGGATCTGTTGCGGCTGAATCGTGACGGTTGCCGAAGTATCATCTGATCCAAAGATGATTTGATGGCTTAAAGCCAGGATGAACAGAAAGGATGATATGTTTTTGATCATTAAGTTCATATTTGTTGTGATCGAATCATATCGTTTGAGTTAAACTTTAATGACTTCTTTTTCTGAACAACCTCATTAATGGCGGAATGTAGTCCTGCTTCGTAGGTACGACAACGTTATCGACCCCTGCTCTTGCAAAGGCTTTACGCATGTAATCCTCATGTTTTTTGCTGTAAAGCTCCATCTGCTTTCTGATCTTTTTGTCAGATGTGTTGATCCAGTATGCCTGTCCACTCTCAGCATCCCGGAATTTCAGAATTCCAACGGGGGGGATCGTCGTTTCTCTTTCATCATACACACGGATGCAGATCAGATCATGCTTTCTGGCAGCGATGCTCAGCGCATCCGCATAATCATTATCTTGATAATCAGAAATAAGAAAGGCGATAGATCGTTTTTTGATCACATTGCGAAAATATTTTAATGCCGCTGATATGTCGGTAGCACGGCTTTCCGGTTTAAAATTGATCAGCTCTCTGATGATTCGCAATATATGTGCAGTTCCTTTTTTTGGTGGAATAAACTTCTCTATCCGGTCGCTGAAGAAAATCACGCCCACTTTGTCATTGTTGCTGATTGCAGAAAAAGCCAGTACTCCTGCTATCTCTGTGATTACCTGCTCCTTCACGCGTCCGGTTGCACCAAAATCGTTGGAACCGCTCACGTCAATCAGCAGCATAACCGTCATCTCGCGCTCTTCCTCAAATACCTTTACGTAAGGGTGATTGAAGCGTGCGGTGACGTTCCAGTCAATATTTCTTATATCATCACCGAAATAGTACTCTCTGACCTCTGTAAATGCCATTCCACGACCTTTGAAAGCACTATGGTAATGACCGGAAAACAACTGGCTGGAGATGCCTCTTGTTTTGATTTCGATCTTGCGTACTTTTTTTATCAGTTCGCTGGTTTCCATAGTTCTTTAGGTATGCGACGGTTCAGAGAGAATGGATTGGTGTTATTTTATCAATCTTGTTTTAGGGAACTTCAACGACATTCAGTATGTCATTGATGATCTCCTCCGGGGTGATATTCTCGGCTTCTGCTTCGTAAGTCAGGCCAATGCGGTGCCTGAGCACATCGTGGCATATTGCCCGGATATCTTCCGGTATAACATAACCTCTTTGATGGATGAAGGCAAAAGCTTTTGCTGCCAGTGCCATATTGATGCTGGCTCTTGGAGAGCCTCCATAGCTGATGAGCGGCTTCAGCCTGCTCAGTTTGTACTCTTCCGGGTAACGTGTTGCGAAAACGATGTCGGTGATGTAGTTTTCAATCTTTTCATCAACATACACATCTCGCACCACTTTTCGTGCATTGATTATCTGAGCCGGCTCAATGATGGGAGAAGTGGAGGGGAATTGCTGCAGCATGTTCTGTCGCAATATCTCTTTTTCCTCTTCTCTTGAAGGGTATCCGATAATGACCTTCATCATGAAGCGGTCGATCTGGGCTTCCGGCAGGGGATAGGTGCCTTCCTGCTCCAGGGGGTTTTCTGTTGCCAGAACCAGAAAAGGTTCATCCAGAACGAAGGAGTGATCGCCAATGGTAACCTGTCGCTCCTGCATCGCTTCCAGCAATGCACTTTGGACCTTGGCAGGGGCGCGGTTGATCTCATCTGCAAGGATGAAATTGGCGAAAACAGGTCCCTTTCTGACAAGAAACTCTTCGGTTTTCTGACTGTAGATCATCGTTCCTATCAGGTCGGCAGGAAGCAGGTCAGGTGTGAACTGTATGCGGCTGAAACGTGCTTTGATTGCCTGTGCAAGTGATTTGATCGCAAGTGTTTTTGCCAGTCCGGGAACACCTTCCAGAAGGATATGCCCGTTTGCAAGTAAGCCAACCAAAAGCCTGTCCACCATATCTTTCTGCCCGATAATAACCTTTTTCATCTCAGCAGTCAGCTGATGCACAAAGATACTTTCCTGTTGAATGCGTTCATTCAGCTCCTTTATATCCATTTTTATCGGTTTATAATGGTTTCAATTGGTATTAATTTTCAGGCAAAATTATGATCTGAAAGGACATATAAATAAAATATGTCGTTAAAAAATGTTAAAGATTTGATAATCAATTACATATAATCGCGGCAATTTATACATTCTGTTGAGAAATTTTGTAAATATCAAAAAAAAAATTAAAAAAAAGTTTGGTATTTTAAAAAAGCGTATTACATTTGCAGTGTATTAGAAACGTAGAACACTAAAACATTAAATTTATGGTTAATATTCAAAACTTAAGTTTTGGTTATTCGAAGAAGAAGACTTTGTTTAACCAACTGGATCTTGAACTGCAGCCGGGCAACATTTATGGTTTGCTGGGTAAAAACGGTGCAGGGAAGACCACTTTATTAAAGGTAATGACAGGTTTGGTTTTTCCGGATCAAGGTTATTGTCAAATCAATGGTCATCTTTCAAAAGATCGCGTTCCCGAGTATTTGGAGGACATTTGTTTCATACCTGAGGAATATCATTTGCCTTCGGTACGAATCGATCGTTATGTGACGCTGAATGCATCTTTTTATAAGCGTTTTGACCATGACAAGCTTTCATGGCTTTTGAAAGAATTTCAGCTGGAGCCTCATTATAAGCTGCATCAGCTTTCTTTTGGTCAGAAAAAGAAATTTTTACTGGCATTCGGTTTAGCGACCTCTGCGCGCTTGTTGCTTATGGATGAGCCAACAAATGGTCTGGACATTCCTTCTAAGAGCCAATTTCGCAGGGTTATTGCTGCATCGGTAAACGAAGATCAATGTGTTGTTATATCCACCCATCAGGTAAGAGATCTGGAGAATCTGATTGATCCAATCATTATTATTGATGAAGGTATGATCATATTTCAGCAGGATATTGCGAGCATTACATCTGCATTGTTGTTTGATACCGCATTGGAGTTAAAGGAAAACATGCAGCCTATTTACCACGAAGAGGGTATAGGCGGATACGCTGTTATTGCTCCAAACCCGGGAAATAAAGAAAGCAGGATGGATGTAGAGCTGTTGTTTAACGGTGTAATTGCCAATTCAAAGAGTATTAATAAAGAATTTAAATAGGATTCCCATGGAAAAGAGTAATATTTTAAACCTGAATCGACTATTTCTATTGACGCGCAGGCATTTATTGTCGAACCTTACCGGTTGGATGATTGCTTTTGGGGCTCTTGCCGGCGTTTTGCTTGTCATTTCCTTACTGGTAGCTTATTTTGAGCCTGGAAGAATTGCCGCGCTCACACCGGCTTATCTCACGATTATGTTTATTGGTGGTTATATATTTACCAGCAGCATTTTCAGTGAACTTAACGAACAACGGAAAGCATTTCATTACCTCACATTGCCGGTTTCAACTACTGAACGATTGTTGTCAGGATGGTTGCTGACCGGTGTCTTGTTTCCTGTTTTTGCACTGTTGCTGATTTTTGTGATCATTTTTCTATCCAACCTGATCATGAACCTTACATTTGACTTTTCGTCTATTAACTATGCATTTAGCGCCAGCTATCTCAAAGCATTCAAAACATATCTGATCACGCAGTCAGTTTTTCTGCTTGGCGCAGCATATTTCCGCAAATACAATTTCCTGAAGACTTTGCTGGCTTTATTCGTTGTATTTGTGGTATTTATGATTTTTACCGGTATATTCAGCAGGATGATGTTTTCTGCTTTTATGGACGGAAACATGGATATGATGGAATCAGGCGCAGCTTCATTCAGAATGGATTCAATATTTATGAACATTATACCACAAATAGCAAAAATTCTTTATAATTATTTAATGATGCCGTTTTTTCTTGTGGTAAGTTGGTTCTCATTAAAAGAAAGGCAGGTATAATATGGAATTTAACGACAAACAAGCCATTTATCTTCAAATTGCAGATTTTTTATGTGAGCGCATCCTGAAAAAGCATTGGAATGAAGGGGAGAAGATACCCTCAATCAGAGATATTGCAGTCCAACTTGAGGTAAACCCCAATACAGCTTTTCGCACGTTTAATTTTTTACAGGATAAAGGCATTATTTTTAATAAAAGAGGTATCGGTTATTTTGTTGCTGATGATGGCTTCATTAAAACCATGGACTTCAAAAAAGAAGCCTTTATACAGGAAGAACTGCCAAAAGTATTCCAAACAATGGACATGTTAAAAATGAACACCCGGGATTTGGAAAAAGAATATGAAGTGTATAAAAAGTAAACATTTTTAAACTATAGATCAATGAAAACAGCAAATAAAATATTATTAACGGCCTTTGTATTATTGATATTGGCACTTTTTTCGATACTGCTAATTTTGCGAATGGAGTTATCAAGAGAATTACACCAGGGCAGTGGCAATGTAATTATTGAAGAGAGAGCAGCAGACAGTTTTAATATGATAGAGGTCCGCGGTAACTTTAATGTTTATCTGACGCAAAGTGACAATTACGAAATCCGCGTCGAAGCGGATGACAACCTGATGGATTATATTCTTACTGATATTAAGAAGGATCAGTTAAAAATCAGATTGAATAAAGCTGTAGGCAAACATTCAAAAATGAATGTCTACATTGCATTTTCTGATCTTAACAGGCTGGATGGTTCCGTTGGAGCGCATTTTATAGCTGATCAACCCATTAAAGGAGAAAATTTCATTCATAATTTGCATTCCGGCGCGGAAAGCACATTGAATTTGCACCTGCAACAACTTGAAGTAAATCTTAAGGGAGGGGTGTCGACGAGACTATCCGGCCACGTTGCAGATATGTTCGCTAAAGTAACTTCGGGTTCCAGGATGGATTCAAAAGAACTGCATGTTGTTAACTGTGACGTAAAAGGTACAAGTGGTGCCGAAATTTCTGTTTTTGTTACTGAATCATTAACAGCAAAAGCTACAAGCGGCAGTGTCATTTACCATTATGGGGATCCAAAGCATACTGAATGGAATACTTCGTTTGGTGGCAGTATCATAGCCAAATAAGTTCCGGATATCAAACCATACACAGCATTCTGTTTCAATGGCACCTTTTGTTATATAATTAATATTATGTTAAGTAGCGTTTGTTAATAAAACAGGGAAGGTTTTTCGAGCCTCCCCTGTTTTTTATTTGTGGAGAAATGATTATTCCATTTCTTCTTCTTCCTCTGCGTAGTATTTTCTGTAAAGAGGTAAAATCTCTTC
>SKSI01000112.1 GCA_007123065.1 Bacteroidales bacterium | reverse complement strand
TTAATTAAACCTTAACACCAGAAGATATGGCAAAAGAAAAATTTCAACGTACGAAACCGCATGTGAACATTGGTACCATCGGACACGTTGACCATGGCAAAACCACGCTCACCGCTGCGATAACACAAGTATTGGCAGAAAAAGGCTGGTCTGAGATCAGATCATTTGATTCGATCGACAATGCCCCTGAAGAAAAAGAAAGAGGTATTACCATCAATACAGCACACGTAGAATATCAGACAGAAACCAGACACTACGCTCACGTTGACTGTCCAGGTCACGCTGACTACGTTAAGAACATGGTTACAGGTGCCGCCCAGATGGACGGTGCAATCCTTGTTGTAGCTGCTACCGATGGCCCAATGCCCCAAACACGTGAGCACATTCTTTTGGCCCGTCAGGTTGGTGTACCTCAGCTCGTAGTTTTTATGAACAAAGTTGACCTCGTTGATGATGATGAGCTTCTTGAGCTGGTTGAAATGGAAATTCGTGAACTGCTCTCTTTCTATGAGTTTGACGGTGATAATATTCCTGTTATCCCGGGATCTGCACTGGCAGGTCTTAATGGTGAAGCTGCAGGTGTTGAAGCGATCGTTAAGCTGATGGAGGCCGTAGACAGTTTTATTCCTCTTCCGGAGCGTGATGTTGACAAAGACTTCCTGATGCCGGTTGAAGACGTATTCTCAATTACAGGTCGTGGTACTGTTGCAACCGGACGTATTGAAACAGGTGTAATCAACAGTGGAGATCCCGTTGATATCATCGGTATGGGTGCTGAGAAACTGAAGTCAGTAGTTACCGGTGTGGAGATGTTCCGTAAGATCCTGGACCGCGGTGAAGCTGGTGACAACACAGGTCTGTTGCTACGTGGTATTGACAAGGATGCGATCACCCGTGGTATGGTAATCTGTAAGCCTGGCTCCGTGAAGCCACACAGAAAGTTTAAAGCAGAGGTATACGTACTGAAAAAAGAAGAAGGTGGCCGCCACACGCCATTTGGAAACAAATACCGTCCGCAGTTCTTCTTCCGTACCACTGACGTTACAGGTGAGATCTACCTGCCGGAAGGCCGTGAGATGGTGATGCCTGGTGATAACCTTACCATCAGTGTTGAGCTGATTGCCGATGTTGCCATGAACAAAGGTCTCCGTTTTGCGATTCGCGAAGGTGGTCGTACGGTTGGCGCAGGTCAGGTAACTGAAATTGTTGAATAATTTAACCGCATATGTTATTGATGGCAAGCACACTTGCCATCAATAACTTTGTTAACGGGTGTAGCTCAATTGGTAGAGTAGCGGTCTCCAAAACCGTTGGTTGAGGGTTCGACTCCTTCCACCCGTGCAAAATATTTGAATATTCCTGTTATGAAGAAAATCAGAGCATACATCCTGGAATCTTATGATGAATTGATCAATAAGGTTTCCTGGCCCTCTTGGAGCGATCTGCAGAATAGTGCAGTGGTTGTATCTATTGCTTCCCTGATAATCGCAATGGTCGTTTATTTGATGGATATTTCCTTTAGCTCCATTCTTGAACAGTTTTACTCTCTCTTTTTGTAATCATTCCGGTTTCTGTCAGCCGGTGCCGAAGTTGATAAACGGTTGAGGGATGGCAGACAGAAAATTAATTCGGAGTTAAGACTTCGTACGTTAGTATGAGTGAACAAGTAAAAAAATGGTATGTGGTCCGTGCAATCAGCAGCGGTGAAAAAAAGGTAAAACAATACCTCGAAAACGAAATCGCCAGACTCGGACTGGAGGACTATATATCACAAGTGCTTATTCCTACTGAAAAAGTGTATCAGGTACGCAAAGGGAAAAAGATCAGCGCTGAGCGCAACTATTTTCCTGGCTATGTGCTGATTGAAGCTGCTTTGATAGGAGAGGTTCCCCATATTATCAGGAATACACCAGGGGTACTTGGTTTTCTGGGCTCTGGTGGAGAGCCTGTACCCTTACGTCCGGCTGAAGTGAACCGCATCCTTGGAAAGGTTGATGAACTTTCGGGCAAAGAGGAAGAGTTAAACGTCCCCTATATTGTTGGGGAGACCGTAAAAGTTACAGACGGTCCGTTCAACAGTTTCTCAGGTGTTATTGAAGAGATCAATGAGGAGAAGAAAAAGTTAAAAGTGATGGTAAAGATCTTTGGACGAAAAACACCTCTGGAATTAAGTTTCATGCAAGTAGAAAAGGAATAGAGGGCTTTTATAAACCTCTTTCCCCTGTTTTATTCGCTGAAAATTACTGATCCCCTTATTTGAAAAAATAGTTAAAACATGGCAAAAGAAGTTAGTGGAATCATTAAGCTGCAAATTAAAGGAGGTGCTGCGAACCCTTCTCCTCCCGTTGGTCCCGCATTGGGTGCCAAAGGGGTTAATATTATGGAGTTTTGCAAGCAGTTCAACGCCCGTACGCAGGATAAGGCAGGAAAAGTTATTCCTGTTGTTATTACTGTGTTTAAGGACAAGTCCTTTAATTTCATAATCAAAACCCCGCCTGTTGCCGTACAGTTGCTTGAAGCAGCTAAGCTGAAAACAGGCTCAGCCGAACCCAACAGAGTCAAAGTAGCGACCATTACAATGGACAAGGTACGGGTTATTGCTGAAGAAAAGATGTCAGACCTGAACTGCTTTACCGTTGAATCAGCCATGAATATGGTTGCCGGAACGGCACGCAGTATGGGAATACGTATCAAAGGGGAACGCCCGGCCTAGTGCAAATCGCACCAAAGCCGGCCATCTATTAATACTTAGCTTAACGGAATCAAAAAATGGCGAAATTAACAAAAAATAAAAAGGAAGCTTTAGCAAAGTTTGACCGGAACAACCTGTATTCTTTGCCTGAGGCGGCTGAGATCGTCAAAAAGGTTACATATACCAAGTTTGATGCATCGGTTGATCTCGATGTGCGTCTTGGTGTAGACCCCAGAAAAGCCAATCAAATGGTCAGGGGTATCGTGACACTGCCGCATGGAACAGGTAAAACCGTCAGGGTTTTGGTGCTTTGTGGACCTGAAAAGGAAGATGAAGCAAAAGAAGCCGGAGCTGATTACGTTGGCCTGGATGAATATGTTGAAAAGATCAAAGGTGGTTGGACTGACGTTGATGTTGTGATCACAACGCCCAATGTTATGCCAAAAGTTGGTGCCCTCGGACGCATTCTGGGGCCACGCGGACTTATGCCCAACCCTAAAGCCGGAACGGTTACCATGGATATTGGAAAGGCCGTTAAAGACATCAAAGCCGGTAAGATCGATTTTAAAGTAGATAAGTTTGGAATCATTCACGCATCGATCGGGAAAGTGTCTTTTGACCAACAACAGATCGTTGAGAATGCCAAAGAACTCATTCAGACCATCGTACGTTTAAAGCCTGCCGCCGCTAAAGGTACATATGTGAGAAGCATCTTTATGTCAAGTACCATGAGCCCGGGTATTCAGGTGGAAACAAAATCAGCATCTTTATAAACAAAAGCTGAAGAAGCTTTAAAGTGTTACGTCTTATGAGAAAAGAAGAAAAATATCAGATCATTGAATCGCTCGGCGAAAAGCTTAAAAACAGCGATGTCATATATCTGGCCGATACTTCTGGTTTGACTGTGGAAACCATCAACAATCTAAGAAGATTGTGTTTCAGGAGAAACGTTTCCTTGCAGGTAGTGAAAAACACACTGCTGAAAAAAGCAATGGAAAAAAGCGAGAAAGATCTTGAACCACTTTACGAAGCTCTTGTTGGTGCCACCTCTGTTATGTTGTCTGATACTGGAAACGTACCCGCCAAGCTGATCAAGGAGTTTCGCAAGAAACAGGAGAGGCCCAAACTGAAGGCTGCCTACATCGGCGAAGCGATCTATATTGGCGACGACCAGCTTGACACCTTAACACAGATCAAATCCAGAGAAGAGCTTATCGGAGACCTGATCGGATTGCTACAATCGCCTGCATTCAATGTGATCTCAGCCCTGAAATCGGGTGGTGATACAATTGCCGGTGTGGTAAAAACGCTTTCTGAAAAAGAAGAAGGCTGATCATAAAACATCAAAAAAAAACAAAGAAGTAAAACCCAATTAAAAATAAGAAAAATGGCAGATTTGAAAGCTTTTGCAGAACAATTGGTTAATCTTACAGTAAAAGAGGTTAATGAATTGGCAACAATTTTGAAAGACGAATATGGTATTGAACCTGCAGCTGCAGCACCCGTTGCAGTAGCAGCAGCCGGTGGAGATGCCGGTGGGGAAGCCGCTGAAGAGCAAACCCAGTTTGATGTCATCCTGAAAGCAGCCGGCCCCTCTAAACTGGCCGTCGTAAAACTGGTTAAAGAACTTACAAGCCTCGGCCTGAAAGAGTCAAAGGAACTGGTTGATGCAGCCCCCAAGGCAATTAAAGAAGGAGTTACCAAAGACGAGGCCGAGTCACTGAAAAATCAACTCGAAGAGGCAGGTGCAGAAGTTGAGGTAAAGTAACCCTGCTTTTAAACCCTAAAGACTAGACTTTTGCCGAATATTGCATTCGATGTGAAAGTCTGGTCTTTATTGCCGGTTATTTTGTTTTTTCATTATTTCGCTTTTAGTAACTTCAAACCTTCGAACCTTGGTAACAAAACAAAACACCGCAGAAAGGATAAACTTCGGAACCGTAAAGAAACATTTCGATTATCCTGATTTTCTCGAAATACAATTGAAGTCCTTTCAGGACTTTTTCCAGCTTGAGACCACACCAGAAAACAGGAAAAACGAAGGCTTGTTTAAGGTATTCAGTGAAAACTTTCCAATCTCTGATGCCAGAAACAATTTCGTACTTGAGTTCCTTGACTATTTTATTGATCCCCCGAAATACTCCATCAGGGAATGCATTGAAAGGGGATTGACTTATAGTGTGCCGCTTAAGGCGAAACTTAAGTTGTATTGTACCGATCCTGAACATGAAGACTTCGAAACCATCATCCAGGATGTGTACCTTGGGATGATCCCATATATGACACCCAGAGGAACCTTCCTCATCAATGGTGCTGAGCGTGTGGTCGTTTCACAGCTTCACAGGTCACCCGGGGTATTCTTCGGAACCAGTGTTCACGCTAACGGAACGCAACTCTACAGTGCAAGGATTATCCCTTTCAAAGGGTCGTGGATCGAATTCGCCACTGATATCAACAGTGTGATGTATGCCTACATCGACCGGAAGAAAAAACTTCCCGTAACTACCTTGCTGCGCGCTATCGGCTTTGAAACCGACAAAGATATCCTTGAGATCTTCGGACTCGCTGATGAAGTAAAGGTGACCAAAACCGGACTGAAAAAGTATGTAGGGAGAAAATTAGCCGCCAGGGTTCTTAGATCCTGGGTAGAGGATTTTGTTGATGAAGACACCGGTGAAGTTGTATCAATTGAACGTACCGAAGTAATTATCGATCGTGAAACGGTTCTTGAAAATGAACATGTGGAACAAATCCTGGATGCCGGTGTGAAAAACATCATCCTTCACAAAGAAGGTGTGAATGTGAACGACTTTGTGCTCGTGTACAACACATTGCAAAAAGATACCACCAATTCTGAGAAAGAAGCCGTAGAGTTTATTTACCGTCTGCTCCGCAATGCCGATCCACCGGATGATGAAACAGCACGGAGTATGATAGAGAAGCTTTTCTTCTCTGACAAACGTTATGATCTTGGCGACGTGGGACGCTATCGCATTAACCGCAAGCTAAATCTTGACACACCTATGGATGTCAGGGTGCTTACCCGTGAAGATATTATTCGTATCGTGAAGCATCTGATAGAACTGGTGAATGCCAAGGCGGATGTTGATGATATTGACCACTTGAGCAACAGACGTGTCCGTACTGTAGGTGAACAGCTTTATTCGCAGTTCGGCGTCGGGCTTGCGCGTATGGCCCGGACTATCCGGGAGCGGATGAACGTTCGTGACAACGAAGTTTTTGCCCCTACTGACCTCATCAATGCCAAGACCCTTTCGTCGGTGATAAATTCCTTCTTCGGCACCAACCAGCTGTCTCAGTTTATGGACCAGACCAACCCCCTTGCGGAACTTACTCACAAACGCAGGATGTCGGCCCTGGGGCCGGGAGGTCTTAGTCGTGAACGTGCCGGTTTTGAGGTTCGTGACGTACACTTTACACACTATGGAAGACTGTGTACAATTGAAACACCCGAAGGTCCAAACATCGGTTTGATTTCATCACTTTGCGTTTACGCAAAAGTAAATGATCTGGGCTTCATTGAAACACCCTATTTCAAAGTTGAAAAAGGGAAAGTCCGTTTTGATCATTCACCCGTTTACCTGTCTGCCGAGGAAGAAGAAACGGAGATCATCAGTCAGGCCAATATCGCCCTTAATAATGACGGTGTTTTTAAGGATGAACGTTTGAAGGTCAGATTTCAGGCCGATTACCCAATCGTTGAACCGGAACAGATCCAGCTGATGGATGTTGCTCCGAACCAGATCGCTTCCATTGCAGCGTCATTGATCCCATTCCTCGAGCACGATGATGCCAACAGAGCATTGATGGGTAGTAATATGATGCGCCAGGCAGTCCCGCTGATTAATCCGGAAGCGCCTGTAGTTGGAACAGGACTGGAAAAAAGAGTAGCCAATGATTCACGCGTGTTATTGCACGCTGAAGGCAATGGTGTGGTTGAATATGTGGATGCCAATGAGATTGTGATCCGTTATTCAAGAAGTGAAGAAGAGAAACTGGTTAGTTTTGAAGATGACGTACGTACCTATAAACTGATAAAATTCAGTAAAACAAACCAGAACACCTGTCTGAACCTTAAGCCTATCGTCAGGAAAGGTCAGAAAGTGAAAAAAGATGAGCTCCTTTGTGAAGGTTACGCTACAAAAAATGGGGAACTGGCTCTCGGCAGAAATCTAAAAGTTGCATTTATGCCCTGGAAGGGATACAACTTTGAGGATGCTATTGTGGTTTCTGAAAAAATCGTTCGTGATGATATCTTTACTTCTATTCATATTGAAGAGTTTTCACTGGATGTGCGCGACACCAAACGAGGTGCTGAAGAACTGACAAGTGATATTCCAAACGTCAGTGCCGAAGCGATCAAAGACCTTGATGAGTATGGGTTGATCAGGATTGGCGCAGAGGTGAATGAAGGGGATATCCTGATCGGAAAGATTACACCTAAAGGGGAAACGGATCCCACACCGGAAGAAAAGCTTCTTCGTGCCATCTTCGGTGATAAGGCCGGTGACGTTAAAGATGCTTCATTGAAAGCACCACCTGCCACCAAAGGTGTGATCATCGATAAAAAACTCTTCTCCCGTATCATTAAAGACCGTAAGGCCAAAACGAAAGAAAAGGCTTTCATCGAGAAACTGGATACGGAATTTAAGAAAAAAGCTGAAGAACTTAGATCTAAGCTCGTAGATAAACTGATTGTACTGGTATCCGGTAAAACTTCACAGGGTGTTAATAACAGCCTGAAGGAAGTCGTTGTTCCCAAAGGCACAAAATTCACCCAAAAGGCGCTGAATAGCCTGAATTATTTAACCATTAATCCGAATAACTGGACAACGGACAAGAGTAAAAATCAGCTGGTCAAAGACCTGTTGCATAATTATTCGATTCAGTATAAAGACCTTCTTGGCACACACAACAGGAAAAAGTTTACCGCAACAGTTGGTGATGAATTACCAGCAGGTATTGTACAGTTGGCAAAGGTTTATCTGGCCAAGAAACGCAAGTTGAAAGTAGGGGATAAGATGGCGGGGCGCCACGGAAACAAAGGTATTGTTGCCCGTATAGTTCGTCAGGAAGATATGCCTTTCCTTGAAGACGGCACACCGGTTGACATTGTTTTGAATCCGCTTGGTGTTCCTTCTCGTATGAACCTCGGACAGATATATGAGACCGTTCTTGGATGGGCCGGACAGAAACTTGGAAAAACCTTTGCCAGTCCGATCTTTGACGGCGCTCACGTTGATGAAATCAATGGATACCTGAATGAAGCGGGTTTGCCGGAAAATGGTAAAGTGTACCTGTATGACGGTGGGACCGGTGAGCGTTTTGACCAGCCTGCAACAGTTGGTGTGATCTATATGCTGAAACTTGGCCATATGGTCGATGACAAAATGCACGCCCGTTCTATCGGACCTTACTCACTCATTACACAACAGCCACTGGGAGGTAAAGCACAGTTTGGTGGCCAGCGTTTCGGAGAGATGGAGGTTTGGGCTCTTGAAGCATTTGGCGCTGCCAATGTCCTTCAGGAGATCCTTACAGTTAAGTCTGATGACGTAATTGGACGTGCCAAAACTTATGAAGCATTGGTAAAAGGTGATAATATGCCGATACCCGGTGTTCCAGAATCTTTCAACGTGTTGGTGCATGAGCTGCGCGGACTTGGATTGAACATTAAGTTTGACTAAGCAGTGCATCACAAGCAGTGCTTCAATAATTTGATCAACAGTATATATTTTGTTCATAACAATAATCATATATGGCTTTTAGAAAAGAATTAAACGTCAAAAGCAATTTCTCCAGCATCACCATTGGCCTTGCATCACCCGAGTCGGTTTTGGAACGGTCGCACGGGGAAGTGTTGAAGCCAGAAACTATAAACTATCGCACTTATAAGCCCGAGCGAGATGGGTTGTTTTGCGAGCGGATCTTTGGCCCGGTCAAGGATTGGGAGTGCCATTGCGGCAAATACAAGCGAATTCGTTATAAAGGGATCGTTTGTGACCGTTGTGGTGTAGAGGTGACTGAGAAGAAAGTTCGAAGGGAGCGAATGGGGCATATCAAGCTGGTGGTTCCTGTAGCACACATCTGGTTTTTCCGGACCCTTCCCAATAAAATCGGCTATTTGCTTGGTTTGCCATCAAAGAAGCTTGATCAGGTCATCTATTATGAACGCTATGTGGTTATCAACCCGGGTGTTAAGTCGGATGAACTAAATTTTATGGATTTTCTGACGGAAGAGGAGTATTTTGCTGCTCTTGAGTCAATTCCAATTGAAAATCAGATGCTTGAGGATGATGATCCCAATAAGTTCATTGCCAGGATGGGTGCGGAGGCGCTTAAAGAATTGCTTGTTAAGCTTGATCTTGATCAGCTCTCCTACGATCTGAGGCATAAGGCCAATACGGAGACATCCCAGCAGCGTAAAGCAGATGCATTGAAGCGTCTGCAGGTTGTTGAAGCTTTTCGGGAAGCACAAAGTACGATTGAAAACAGACCTGACTGGATGATTGTTGATGTCGTTCCAGTTATTCCCCCGGAACTCAGACCACTGGTGCCGCTGGATGGCGGACGCTTTGCAACGAGTGACCTGAATGATCTTTACCGCAGAGTCATTATCAGGAACAACCGTCTGAAACGTCTGATCGAAATCAAAGCACCTGATGTAATCTTACGCAATGAGAAACGTATGTTGCAGGAAGCTGTTGATTCACTGTTCGATAACTCCAGGAAAACAAATGCAGTAAAAACGGAATCCAACAGACCGCTGAAATCTCTTTCTGACAGCCTGAAAGGAAAACAGGGTCGTTTCCGTCAGAACTTGCTTGGTAAGCGTGTCGACTACTCCGCACGTTCTGTGATCGTTGTAGGTCCTGAATTGCAGCTGCACGAGTGCGGTATCCCTAAGGAGATGGCCTCCGAGTTGTTTAAGCCCTTTATTATCAGGAAAATGCTTGAACGGGGTATCGTTAAAACCGTAAAGTCCGCAAAGAAAATTGTGGATCGTAAGGATCCTGTTGTATGGGATATTCTTGAGAATGTTCTGAAAGGACACCCTGTTTTGCTGAACCGTGCACCAACACTGCACCGTCTTGGTATCCAGTCATTCCAACCTAAGCTTATTGAAGGGAAAGCCATTCAGCTTCATCCATTGGTCTGTACGGCATTTAACGCCGACTTCGACGGTGACCAGATGGCGGTACACCTGCCACTTGGAAATGCAGCTATTCTTGAAGCACAGCTTTTAATGCTGGCCTCACACAATATACTCAATCCGGCTAATGGTGCACCTATTGCCGTACCTTCACAGGATATGGTGCTGGGTCTCTACTACATGACCAAAGCGAGAAAAAGCACCGAAGTGCATCCGGTTAAAGGAGAAGGCCTTAAGTTTTACGGTCCCGAAGAGGTAATCATAGCACACAATGAAGGTGCCGCAGATATGCACGCTATCATTCAGGTAAGGGTACCTGTTAAAGAAAAGGGCAAACTGGTACACCAGATGGTTGAAACCACTGTTGGCCGCGTGTTGTTTAATCGGGT
>SKSI01000152.1 GCA_007123065.1 Bacteroidales bacterium | reverse complement strand
TCATGACATCACCCATTTTTTCTTCGGGCACCATAACTTCAACATCATAGATGGGTTCCATAATTTTCGGGCCTGCGTTTTTGAAAGCATCTTTGAACGCATGTCGTCCGGCAAGCTTGAAAGAGATCTCATTGGAATCGACCGGGTGCATTTTACCATCATATATATTCACAATGATATCACGGGCATACGAACCGGTAAGCGGGCCTTCTTCCATTTTTTCCATAATCCCTTTCAGGATAGCCGGCATAAAGCGTGCATCGATCGAGCCACCAACAATACAATTGTTAAAAACAAGTCGTCCGCCCCAGCTCAGCTCGTGGATGTCTTGTTTACGAACGGGGAACTCTGTTTGGTTTGGTTTATCTTCGACGTATGGTTCAATCATCATGTAAACCTCACCAAATTGTCCGGCACCGCCCGACTGTTTTTTATGGCGATATGTTGCTTTAGCAGGTTTTGTAATGGTTTCACGATAAGGGATCTTTGGTGGGAAGAATTCGACATCTACCTTATGGATTTGTTCCAACATCCATTTTGCTACATTCAGGTGCATCTCTCCTTGTCCGGAGATAATCATTTGCTTCAGCTCTTTTGACTGTTCAAACAGCAAAGTTGGGTCAATGTTATTCATTTCCCTGAGAATAGTGCCCATTTTTTCCTCATCGCCGGTATTTTTTGCTTTTACAGCCATCCGGTACTTGGGTTCCGGGAAAATGATTTCAGAAACCTGTACACCCTGGTTTTTTGATGTCGTAAGGGTATTGTTGGTATTTGTATCTTTTAATTTGATGGTGGCAGCAATATCACCGGGCATTAACTTTTCTACCTTTTGTCTGTTTTTACCTGCAACCAGAAAGATTTGAGAAAGACGTTCCTTGGAAGATGTATTTGTGTTGATCAGGTCTGCTGATTCTGAAATAGTGCCTTCATAGATTTTGAAAAATGAAAGTTCACCGAGGTGAGGTTCAACAGCAGTTTTGAAAACAAAAGCGACGGTGTCTTTACTCTCGTCAAACCCAAACTCGTTTCCTTTGTCATCAAGTGTTGGCGGGACCTCTGTGGGCGAAGGCAAGCTTTCTGAAATAAACTCCATAAAACGTGAAACACCCTGATTATTCTTTGCAGAGACACACATAATGGGAAACATGGTTCGTGTAGCAATACCTTGTTTTATCCCTTTTGTAAGTTCTTCCTCGGTCAGGGTTCCATTTTCAAAAAAGATCTCCATTAATGCTTCTTCGCTTTCTGCTGCTGCTTCAATGATGGCATTTCTGTATTCTTCAGCCTTATCTTTCTCTGAATCGGGAATGTCAAGTACTTCAGGCTTTCCTCCATCAACCGGAAACTTAAACATTTTCATTTTTAACACATCCACAACGCTGTCAAAACCATGTCCGGCATTCACGGGATACTGGGCAACGATGGCTTTCTCTCCAAACTGGGTTTTCAGCTGCCTGACAGCCTCTTCAAAGTTTGTTTTCTCATGTTCCAACTGGTTCATAAGAAAAACAGCAGGCTTTTCCAGTCTGATAATTTGCCGCCAGGTGATCTCTGTTCCAACTTCAACGCCATTCTGTGAGTTGATAACCATTACGGCGGTATCAGCCACCTTCAGGGCAGCAATCACCTCACCGATAAAATCATCAAAGCCGGGCGCGTCAATGATATTTATTTTTTTGCCGGAATTTTCAGCATACATAACTGTTGAGGAAACCGAGGCTTGTCTTTCAAGCTCTATTTCTCGATAGTCAGATACAGAGTTCTTGTCGTCAACAGAACCTCTTCTTTTAATCACGCCACCTTCAAAAAGCATCGCTTCTGCGAGCGTGGTCTTACCTGCCTTTGCTCCTCCAACGAGGGCAATGTTTCTCAATTCTTTCGTCTGATAAACTTTCATAACAACTACACAATATTTAAAGGTATATAATTCGATTAAAGACTTCGTTCATGCATTTGACCGGATGTTTTCAAGGCTTTTTATTCATCAGAACCAAAAGAGCAGGCTCCTCAATGATTTGCCTCAAAAAAAGCGGCTAAAGATAAGAAATTTTTCGCGGAAGCATCCGAAAAAACGCAAAATAATTGACACATAAGTGTCTATATGGCAAACGAAACCAGCTTGACAAACTCTGAGAGCCTGTTGCGTATATCATGTTCCGAAATATCCATCAACCGGTTTGTTCCGAACTTTTCAACCACAAAGCTGGCTAGTGAGGAGCCATATATTACAGCCTTTTTCAGATTTTCAAAAGAGGTATCACCCGTTTTTGCCAAATATCCCATAAATCCGCCGGCAAAGGCATCTCCGGCACCCGTTGGGTCCTTCACCTCCTCCAGGGGTATTGCCGGTGCATGAAATATTTTATCTTTATAAAACAGCAACGCACCATACTCGCCGCGCTTAATGATAAGAATTGGCGGGCCCATTTCCCTGATTTTTTTTGCTGCCCGAACCAAAGAATACTCGCCGGACAGCTGCCTGGCCTCTTCTTCGTTGATGGTAAGCACATCAACCATGGATATGACTTCAAGCAAATCGTTCCAGGTTTTGTCCATCCAGAAGTTCATGGTGTCCATACAAACAAGCTCAGGTTTGCTGTTCATCTGGTCAATTACTTTTTTCTGGATACAGGGTGTCAAATTTCCCAACATCAGGAATCTGCTGTTGCGGT
>SKSI01000094.1 GCA_007123065.1 Bacteroidales bacterium | reverse complement strand
ATTGCTGAAACAAGCCCCGGGTATTCAGCAAGAAAAGCATCAGGTTGCACCCGGTCCGGCAAAGCATGACCCACAAGATGAAGCTTTGGAAGAACCTTTAACCGAAGAACCTGAGGCAAAACCTCAACCTCAACCTCAACCTCAACCTCAATCTCAACCTCAATCTCAACCTCAACCTCAACCTCAACCTCAACCTCAACCCCAACCTCAACCTCAACCTCAACCTCAGTCTCAATCTGTTAATGACCTGTTGGCGTCTTATAACAGCAAGACTATTGGTGAACAGTACCTGGGAGAGGATAATTCACTGCATAAGCGTATTTCAAGTGATAAGGAGGATAAGAGCATCGGAGCACGAATGCAGCAGCAGCCCATCAATAGCATTAAGGATGCCATTGGGATCAATGAAAAGTTTTTGTTTATCAATGAGCTGTTTAAAGGAGACATAGAGATGTATCGTCAGGCTATGGATGATTTGAATGAGAAAGAAAATATGCAGGCGGCTTTTGATTCTTTAAACGAATTGGCAGATAAGTATTCCTGGGATGCAAACAGATCGACTGCTACTATAGAGAAGCTGGCAAATATTGTGCAGCGTCGTTACATGCGATAAACAGCAATTGTTGTGTCAAAACTTTTCATCATACCAACACCGGTTGGCAATTTGGAGGATATGTCGTTTCGGGCAATTCGTTTGTTGCAGGAGGTGGAACTTGTTCTTTGTGAGGATACCCGTGTAACCGGTAAGTTATTAAAGCATTATGAAATCGGCACGCGGATGCTTTCCTTTCATCAGCACAACGAGCATCGTTTGCTTGAATCCATTATTTCAAGAATAGCAGGAGGGGAAGTGATGGCACTTGTGAGTGATGCCGGGATGCCTGGTATTTCAGATCCTGCTTTTTTATTGGTTCGTGCGTGTGTCAGCGCGGGTATTCCCGTGGAGGCTTTACCCGGGCCAACTGCTTTTGTTCCGGCACTGGTAGCCAGTGGTATACCCTGCGATCGTTTTTGTTTTGAAGGTTTTCTCCCTGTAAAAAAAGGCCGTAAGTCGCGCCTGGAAATCCTTTCCGATGAGTCACGCACGATGGTGTTTTATGAATCCCCGTACCGGCTTGTGAAGACTTTAAAAGAATTTTCGGTCGTTTTTGGTGCGGAACGGATGGCTTGTGTATCGCGGGAGATCAGCAAGCTTTATGAAACGCATCACAGGGGTGACCTTGCCTCCTTGCATCAGGAGTTTATGTCCGGAACAGTAAAAGGTGAGATCACCATAGTTGTGGCAGGGAAAGATGGTGTTTAATCATTGTTGATCAAATCCATCTGGCATTTATTCATCAAGTTTTAAAACGGCCATAAAGGCTTGTTGCGGTACTTCAACATTGCCAACCTGCCGCATTCGTTTTTTCCCTTTTTTCTGCTTTTCCAGAAGCTTTCTCTTCCGGGTGATATCGCCACCATAACATTTTGCTGTAACATCCTTGCGTAGCGCTTTGACGGTTTCGCGGGCGATTACTTTTGCCCCGATACTGGCCTGGATGGCAATATCAAACTGTTGCCTCGGGATCAACTGCCGCAGCTTGGTGCAAATCCTTTTGCCAAGATCGAAGGCGTTTTCTTTGTGAATGAGCGCTGAAAGAGCATCCACCTGGTCACCGTTCAGCAGAATGTCAAGTTTGATCAGATTGGAAACCCTGTATCCGATCGGGTGATAATCGAAAGAGGCATAACCTCTTGAAATGGTTTTTAGCCGGTCATAAAAATCGAATACAATCTCTGCCAGCGGCATCTCAAAAGTCATTTCCACCCTGTCGGTTGTAAGGTATACCTGGTTTTTTACTACGCCGCGCTTGTCAAGACACAACGACATCACCGGTCCGACAAAATCGGATTTGGTAATGATCTGGGCATTGATGTATGGCTCTTCGATGCTTTCCAGCTCATTGGGACCAGGCATATCTGACGGGTTGTTGACAATCCGCATTCCATCTCTTTTGGTGAAGGCATGATAAGAAACGTTGGGCACAGTATTGATCACTGTCATGTCAAACTCCCGCTCCAGTCGCTCCTGGATAATCTCCATATGCAACATGCCGAGAAAACCACATCGGAATCCGAAGCCCAGTGCTGCTGATGACTCCGGCTCATAGGTCAGTGATGCATCGTTAAGCTGAAGTTTTTCCATTGCTGTCCGGAGGTCTTCAAAGTCATCGGTGTCAACAGGGTATATTCCGGCAAAAACCATTGGTTTGACATTTTCAAAACCTTTGATGGCCTCTGGTATGGGCCGGTCGACGTGTGTGATGGTGTCACCCACCTTCACCTCGCGTGCATCTTTAATTCCGGAAATGATGTAACCTACGTCACCTGCTGATATTACCTTCCTGGGGTGCTGTGAAATCTTCAGCACGCCCACTTCGTCAGCGTGGTATTGCTTTTTGGTATTCATGAATTTAACGTGATCACCCTGTTGGATTTCACCGTGATATACACGAAAATAGGCAATCACGCCCCTGTAAGCGTTGTAGATAGAATCGAAGATCAATGCCTGAAGTGGTGCTTCGGGGTTTCCTACCGGTGCAGGGATTCGGTGTACGATGGCACGAAGCACATCCTCAACACCAATACCCAGCTTGCCACTTGCAGGGATGATCTCATCCGGGTCGCAACCGATCAGGTCAACGATCTGGTCGGATACTTCTTCGGGCATGGCACCGGGAAGATCAATTTTATTCAATACCGGAATGATTACATGGTTGTGCTCCAAAGCCAGGTAGAGGTTCGATATGGTTTGTGCTTCAATCCCCTGAGATGCATCAACAATGAGCAGTGCGCCCTCGCAGGCGGCAATGGAACGGGAAACTTCATAGCTGAAGTCAACGTGTCCCGGTGTATCAATCAGATTTAGTTTGTATTGTTCTCCATCCAGTTCGTAGTCCATTTGTATAGCGTGACTCTTGATCGTGATGCCTCGCTCGCGCTCCAAATCCATGTTGTCAAGCACCTGGTCCTTAAAATCCCTGTCCGTGATGGTGTTTGTCGTTAACAACATACGGTCGGCCAGCGTGCTTTTACCGTGGTCGATGTGAGCAATAATGCAAAAATTGCGAATGTTTTTCATAGCCTGCAAAATTACAATTAAATACGGAAATTTTCTCTAACCCCGATACCTTTTCAACCATATATCATGAAGATGTGCGTGATTTTTTGTTATTTTTGAGGCCTGACAGCAATAATCAGATTGTCAATGTGGTTATTGTTTCGTAATGAATTAACAAAATAGCGGATGAAACTGAAGGCATACCTGTTTTTCCTGATGCCCTTGTTGGCAGCAGCCCATCTTTACGGACAGCTCACTTTCCCTATTGATGTCCACGATGGCCAGACCATAGAAACCTGTTCCGGTTTTTTTGTTGACAGCAGCGGCGGCGACTCTCTCGACTATTACCAGCCCGGTGAGAATTATCAGCTTGGCTTTGTTAGTAATGAGCCCGAAAACCCTTATTTGAAATTCACATTCGACTTTTTTTCTCTGGCGCCGGGTGATACCCTTTTTGTTTATAATGGAGTTTTAAGGGAAGCACAGGCATTTGTTGAAGATGAGCTTTCAGGAAAAACTGTTTATGCATCCACAACTACAATAACATTTCATTTTATTTCGCATGATCCTGAAGAAGATAATGATGATAATGGTAATGGTGATGATGTAAATGAACGTTTGGGCTGGAAGGCTGAAATATCCTGTGTTTCTTTATGTGAATTGTTTACAGTTGAAATTGATCCCCTGGATGGACTGATGAATTGCCCTGATGCCGGCGGAACATTTCGTTTTTCTGCTCAGGCAACTTATATTCCGGAGAATTACGACTATGATCCGGACAATTTTGTTTACAACTGGCAGATTGAAGATGCAGAGTTTGAAGGCCAGCAGATTGAATACGATGGTTTTAATACACCCGGGGCTTATTCAGTATATGTAACCGCAACAGACCCTGTAACTTCCTGTGAAGTCAGCACCTATGTGGTATTCATGGTGGGAACCGTGCCCGATTTCAATGGTACTTTTCTATCCCGTGATACGGTTTGTGCCGAAGAGCAGTTTACCTTGTCCGGATTTGCTAATATGACACAATGGACAGGTTTCCAGACAGCAGTAGTTGAGGAGGAGCCGGTGTTTCTGAGCCAGAATCATCAGTATATGTCATCTTTGACTTTTGAAGTATTTGGCGATGACGTTATTGATAATGTGGCGGATATTGACAGGGTGTGTATTACCATCGAACATGCCGAATACAGGGATGTGGAGTTTTTTCTAAGGGCACCGAATGCCGAGATGATCGAGCTGAAATCGCTGGGTGGTGACGAGGGGCCGGATGTCGGTTTTATCAATCTGGGTGAGCCGGTTTTGGAAATTGACGACATCCCGGGCACAGGATATGAATATTGCTTCGCCCCTGACGCCTGGTACGGAACCATGTTTGATACATCACCCCAGAGTCACGCATATCATGACAATGCCGGCAACTATTATGCTTTTGCATATTATATGCCTGTGGATGGCACCTATACCCCGAACCAGGGTTTTTCTGATCTGATCGGAAGTCCGCTTAATGGCACCTGGGAACTCATGATTGAGCATGATCAAGATAAGCAGACCTCCGGACATGTTTTTGGATGGCGGCTTATGTTTAATGAAAAGTTTTATCCCGATTCGCTAATCTTTACCCCTGAAATTGTAGAGGAAACATGGTTCCAAAACGGGAATGCACTCACCGGCAATCCTGCAACCACCTCTGTTGAACAGCCCGGGGACCATGATTTTCTGTTTCAGGTTACAGACAATTTTGGTTGTACATACGATACTTTGCTGACCATCCATGTGTTGCCGCTTCCGGAAATCGAGATCATCTCAGAATTGGAAATCCCGATATGCGAGGGTGACTCTACGCTGCTTACTATCCATCCGATAAATAATGACGGGTATCATTACCTGTATCAATGGCAGGTAAACGGAGTAGATCTTCCGGGAAGCACGTATGACACCCTTATGGTTAAGGAACCGGCACTGTATACTGTCATCGTCACAGACTCAATCACCGGCTGTACGGCATTTTTTGATTTGGATGTCACGGATCAGAACTGCGACCTTACCATACCAAATGTCTTTACCCCCAATGGAGATGGCATCAATGATGAATTTGAAATACTGAACCTGGAGCACTATCCAAATGCGCAGATCGTGATTTTTAACCGCCATGGCAAACGGGTGTTTGAGCATCAGGATTATTATAACAACTGGTGGGATGGGGGCAATGCGCCGGACGGAACCTACTTTTATGTGCTGCAATATAACAGGATGGGTAAAACACGCTATGCCGAGGGTTCTGTCACAATAATCAGATAAAAAATTAAAGCATTTATATTCAAATGATTAAAGGGAACACAGATAATAATTTTTGTGTTTTGAATGAAACCATTAATTTTGGGCATTTATAAATTAAACCAATTGATTATAAACTAACACTACAATTTCTATGACGACAGAAGAAAAGGGGACCAATGAGGGTGTAAAGGCACCCGAGGGTGCCATGCAAAGGATTTTGAACAAAATTGAGGTGGTAGGTAATAAGTTGCCACAGCCGGTAACTTTGTTTGCTATTTTGATCGGTATTGTTCTTGTCCTTTCGTTTGTTTTCGGGAACATTGGCATCAGTGCCGACCATCCCTCACCTGACGTAGATGAACCGATTGTGGCAGTTAACCTTTTAACTGCAGAAAATATCCAGAAAATATTAACCTCTATGGTTGAGGTTTTTGCAACTTTCCCGCCACTTGGCCTGGTTCTGGTTGTGATGCTGGGGATTGGCGTTGCAGAGCGCAGTGGCTTGATTGCGATTGCACTGCGGGTGTTTGTCGCGAAGGTGCCTAAAAAACTGATTACGTTTTCCATCGTGATTGCCGGTATGGTAAGCTCTGTTGCTGCTGATGCCGGATATGTTGTTTTGATCCCGCTGGGAGCTGCAATCTTTAAAGGGATGGGGAGGCATCCGCTGGCCGGACTGGCTGCTGCATTTGCCGGTGTTTCCGGTGGGTTTGGAGCCAACTTCCTGCCTACAGGCCTTGACCCGATGATCGCCGCCTTTACCCAATCAGCCTCTACCATTATGGATGCCAGCTACACAGTGAACCCCCTGTCGAACTATTATCTTATGGCTGCTTCAGTACCGCTTATTGGTCTGGCCGGAACCTGGGTTACTGAAAAAATTATTGTGCCACGGTTGGGTAGCTATGAGGGAGAAGATGCTGAAGAATATAGCAATACATTTACCAGTCGCGAAAAAAAGGGTTTGTTTTGGGCCGGTATTTCTGTGATCGCCATTCTTGGCCTGATTGCTGTTGCTGTAATCCCTGCAAACGGCGTGCTTCGCGCAGAAGATGGCGGCATGAACCCCTTCTATAACTCTATTGTTCCCCTGATGTTTATCCTTTTCTTTGTTTCCGGACTGGTTTTCGGTTTGGTGGCCAAGACCATCAAAGGAGATAAGGATGTGGCAAATATGACCGCCGAAGCCATGGGTACCATGGGAGGTTATATCGTACTTGCCTTTGTTGCAGCACACCTTGTACAGTTCTTTATCTGGTCTAATCTCGGATCGATCCTGGCCATTTCAGGAGCTGCCGGACTGCAAAATATCGGGTTTACCGGTATTCCGCTTCTGGTTGCTTTCATCCTTGTATCCTCGTTTATAAACCTGATCATCGGTAGTGCATCTGCAAAATGGGCGATTCTGGCACCGATATTTGTGCCCATGCTCATGCTTATGGGATATTCTCCGGAAACAACCCAGGCGGCATACAGGATTGGCGACTCTTATTCAAACATCCTGACGCCGTTGTTGCCTTACTTCCCGCTTGTAATTGTTTTTGCTCAAAAATATGTGAAGAATATTGGTATCGGAACCATTATTTCGGTAATGATTCCTTATGCTATTGCCTTCATGATCGTGAGGATTCCAATGTTTATAGCCTGGATACTCCTGAATATTCCGCTTGGAATTGAAGGCCCGATCTATTATCCGTAATAGATGCTCTGAATCGTTTGACCCCCTGCGAAGCTGATACCTTTTCAGGGGGTTTTTCTTATCTTTGCATGGTTATGCAAACTGATAAGTCACATTGGGAATGGCGCTTCGAGATGGCTCAGAAGCTGGCAGACAGCCTTGATATGAAAGCTTTTGGAGTGCAAGCCCTTTACCTGATCGGAAGTGTCAAAACGGGTGAAGCGGGCCCCTGTTCCGATATTGATCTCCTTGCCCATTGTACTGATGACCCGGATAAACAAAATCTGTTGCGGGCATGGGCTACCGGGTGGGGAGAGTGCCTCACCGTACTTAATCAATGCAGAACGAACTATGATACCAAAGGCAGTCTCGTTGATCTGCATATCATTACAGACGATGACATCAAACAAAAAACCAGTTTTGCCGTTATGCTGGAGTCTGTAAACAACAGCGCCCGCTTGTTAAAAAAAGCCGGAAACAAATGAAAAAACAATACTTTTTTGTGTCGGATCTCCATGGCAATGTCAGTAAATACGAAAAACTGTTTTTGCAAATAGAAAGGAATAAGCCACGGGCTGTTTTCTTTGGTGGTGACCTGCTTCCCGCCGGCCTGAATTACCGTGCTAACAGCAAAGCCATTCCCGTGAATTTCGTGGATGGTTTTCTTGCCCCGTCATTTAAAGCTTTAAAACAAAAGCTTAATGATCAATATCCTGATGTTTTTATCATTCTCGGTAACGATGATCCGCGCCAGGAGGAAGCACGTTTCCTGGCCCACGAGAAAGAAGGACTGTGGCACTTTATGCATATGAAAAAAGTGCCGTTGGATGATTATATGGTTTATGGCTACGGGATGGTTCCACCAACACCATTCCTGCTAAAAGACTGGGAGCGCTATGATGTTTCCCGGTACGTTGACCCCGGTTGTGTGCATCCCACAGAAGGATACCGAACCGTTGAGCCAGACTGTGATGTGGAGTTTGCTACCATCAAGTCAGACCTGAATACACTGGTAGGCAATGATGACCTGTCTAACGCGATTTTTCTTTTTCATACACCACCATACAAAACAATGCTCGACAGGGCAGGCTTGGATGGTGTGATGGTCGATCATGTGCCTGTTGATGTGCATGTGGGCAGCATAGCCGTTAAGGAATTTATCGATGAAAGAAAACCGATGCTGACCCTCCACGGGCATATTCACGAGTCATCAGGAATAACCGGCCAGTGGAAGGAGAAGATCAGCAAAACAATTGCCTGTTCTGCTGCCTATGAAGGTGTTGGCCTGGCGCTTGTCCGTTTTTCCAATCCGTGTCTTATGAGCGCTGAAAGACTTATTCTGTAAACGAACCACTCGAATAGGATCATCCGGGTTACATGCAGCGAATTAATTAAAATAAAAGCAACAACAAGATGCAAAAAGCAGAAATCGAAAAGACCTATACGAATATTTGTAAGCTGGTGCACAAAAACCGGCTTGCTGATGCCCTGGTACTACTGAAACGCCTTGTTGCAGAAAGCAGAAAAGAATATGTAAGTGATGACGTGGAAGCCTTGCAGAAAACCTATGCACAGCTGCTAAAGCATAATTTTTCTGTTGTTAAAGATCCCGAACGGGATAATATCTATATCTATTTAAAGCGCAGTATGCTGGAGCTGGCTGATGCGGTCAGGGAAGCATTGCTGATGATATCCGGCACAGGCAACACCCTTCAGATTAAGAGGGAACTGATGCGTGAAAAGAAATACGAGCGGGCTGAGGCATTGCAGCTTTTGGAACACCTTACCTTTGATGATGAACTGGCCGGTTTGCTCAAAGAGGTAAAAGTTGGTGATTCCGACCCCGGGGAGCAAAGTGAAGTTCTTTCCAGGATATTCAACATCATTTGGCTTACCGATAAATATGCTGAAGATGAAAACAAACTGCTTGAGGCGGCATGCGATACGGATAATCTGCCTTGGTACCATAAGGCATTGATTGTAAGCGCGCTGACCCTGAGTCTCCTCAGGTATTTCGAGATCAATAAGTTTTTATTGTTGTTTCGGTTTGTTGAAAAACAACAGGAGTTTGTTTGGGAAAGAGCCTTGATAGGCCTGTTTGCAGGGTTTTTAAAATACAATGACCGGTATTTACTATACCCTGTATTGCAGAAGAAAACAAAATCATTGTTGTCCATATCCAACATTGAACAACATCTTGAAGCAATTGTCATTCAGTTCGCGAAGTCGAGGGAGACGGAAAAGGTAAAGAAAAAATGGGAGGAGGATATCCTTCCTGAAATGATGAAGATGCGGCCGAATATTGAGAAGAAGCTCGATCTCGATAATGTTTTGCCAGATATTCCGGAAGAGGAAAAGAACCCGGACTGGGAAACTGTTTTTGAGGATGCGCCCGACCTGCTGAATAAGCTCCAGGAGTTAACGGAAATGCAAATGGACGGTATGGATGTGTTTATCAGCGCTTTTTCGCAGCTCAAACATTTTTCATTTTTCAGAGAGATCGGCAATTGGTTTGTACCATTCTATAAAGAACATCCCGGCATCAAGCAGGTAACCGACACAACCATCGATGGACCGGATCTGTCTCCCCTGGTTGAAAAGCTGGAAAATACCTACTTCATGTGCAATTCGGATAAATACTCTTTTTGTCTGAACCTGGCGCTTGTTCCGGAGCAACAAAAAGCGATGATGATGAATATCCTGAATGCCGAAATGGAAAACATATCGGAACTGGAGAGGGATGAGGGGATGCTGAACAACATGGCCCGCGCAAGGAGTATCTATATGCAGTACTTCCAGGATTTGTACCGCTTTTACAAATTGCATCCCTGGCGCAAAGAGTTTGATGATGTTTTTGCAATGGATATGAGCCTTTATGAGATCCATTTCACCAATGAACTTGTTCAGGATGACAAAACGATCCGGAATATCGCAGAACTTTTTTTTGATAAGAGCTTTTATCAGGATGCCCTCAAAATCTACCTTTCAGTCATCGAAAAGGATCAAAGCAATATTGAACTGTTTGAAAAAGTAGCCTTCTGTTATGAAAAGACCGGTGATCTGGAAAAAGCTTTTTTATATTATCAAAAGGCCGACCTGATTGAGTCAGAAAGACTTTGGATTGTTAAGAAACTTGCCTTTTGCTGTAAGTTTTTGAACAAATGGGATGATGCATTGAAGTATTATCTGCAGGCCGAAAAACTTGACCCGCAAGATATGAGGGTGCAGGCAAATATCGGACAATGCCTGATCCATCTTGAAAGATATGCGGAAGCACTTGATTGTTATTTTAAGGTGGAAGTGCTTGCCCCGGAGAACAATAAGATCCGCAGGCCTTTAGCCTGGTGCTCCTTTTTGTTGGGCAAGTTTGATGTTGCCCGCGATTATCTTGAGCGTCTTTTGACAGATGACCCCAACAACCATTATGACCTGATCAACCTCGGTCATGTGCTCTGGTGCAGCAAGGACGCCACTGCTGCATTTGGTATGTACAAAAAAAGCATCCTCGTGTGTAAAAGCATTAAAGACTTTGAGGCATCCTTCAACGACGACAGGATCCATCTGGAATCTCACGGTATTCAAACTATGGATATGGATTTGATGCTTGATTATCTGAAGCTCGAAATCAGGTCAAAACAATAAAACTGAAAATAATTTTATTTGAACGCAGCGTTTCGGTGCAACTTCTCGTCTTGATTTACGGAATAAGGTAATGAGATTGCATCGTTCTTAAAATTTTTTGACCAGAATACGAATCTATTAACGCACCCGGAAAATATTCCGGTATTTTTCTCCTTTTTCCAATTATATAGTTTCATTTTTTTAGGTTTTGTATTCGTTTCAGGGGATACGGAAATGGCCGCGAAATTGCTTCCAGTGCTTGACCAAGGCAGATGAAGCCCAAAACAACATTAGCCAAAACAACTAACCATGCGGCCATTTCCCTGAAACGTTTTTTTTGGATTAAAACCCCGTTTGAGAAACCTGAAAGAGGAAGTTCTCGGGCGGGTTGTTTTTTTTAATAAGCCAACGTTCTTTATTTAATATTGTCTTTTTTGGTTTGGATTTTATTGATTCCGAAGATTTGTTATCTTTGTTTTGAACAAAGAGCAAGTTGTGGATTCATTAAAAAAAATGATAAAAGGTTGTTTGCAGGGCCGTAAAACGGACCAGTATCGCCTTTATGCAATGCACGCAAAAAAGATGTTTGGCGTCTGCCTGCGTTATGCTGCGAACCATGATGAAGCTCAGGATGTCCTCCAGGAAGGTTTTATTAAAGTTTTTCAAAACCTGAACTCCTACAAGGGAAAGGGTAGCCTGGAAGGATGGATCAGGCGGATCATCGTGAACACTGCCATAGAAAAATACAGAGAGAAAATGTATCATTTGTCTATGGATGACATTGCACACGAAGAGATTGCCATCAATCATCAGAATCTGCCCACAGACACGCTGCAGGCAAAAGACATTCTTGCGCTTGTACAAAAACTGCCGGTGCAGTATAGGTTGGTATTTAACCTTTATGCACTTGAAGGGTATAGTCACAAGGAGATTGGCGACAAACTCCGGATATCTGAGTCAACATCACGATCCAATCTGGCAAGGGCAAGAGTGATACTCAAGGAGAAGCTGAATAAAGAATCAGAAATATTGATGCGGGTAATATAAATGATCTGAAAGTGGATAGGCATTACATAGACAAAAAGTTTAGGGAGGAGTTGCAGGGACTGGAGGCGAACCCGCCGGTGGAAGCCTGGCTGGGGATCGCTGACGCACTTGACGGCAGTTCCGGAACCGGGAGGAAATTTGTCCTGATGCGCACCGCTGCAGCAATTGCTGCCCTTGTCGTTGCATCATTTTCATTCTGGATGGTCTTTTTAAATGATGGTTTTCAGGATGACACCTTTGTTGAGCAAACCATCCCTGAACCAATGGATGCGTTGCCATCCGGCAGAG
The DNA here is from genome assembly GCA_007123065.1 of Bacteroidales bacterium. Classification (GTDB taxonomy): domain Bacteria; phylum Bacteroidota; class Bacteroidia; order Bacteroidales; family UBA7960; genus PUPG01. The sequence goes on along the minus strand of SKSI01000094.1, from coordinate 16,988 downwards.
TTTCCGATGCTGTAAGTCCCGGAACGCTTCTTGCAAACCTCACCCCGATACCACTGCAACCTGCTTATGCTTCAGTTAACCTGCAACCTGTTGTAGCAGATGAGTCGGCAACGCTGCAACAACTACGTTCTTACCCAGCATCATTAAGTGGTTACTCGCAGTTCACACCCGCGGATTTGAAAACGCAAGCATCCGGCATACCATCACGAAGAACAATAGCTGACAGAAATGTATCCATCCAAGTCGAAAAGACTGACCACAAATCCTTTAACCCTATTTTAACCCTGGGTGCTCATTTTGCACCGCAGTATAATTACAGGACGTTTTTTGACAAATCCGGCAGTGATTATAAGAGCATCCCGTTTGGTGCACTCGAAAGCCAGATATACACTTTTAGTGCAGGATTGACTGCAAATATGGCATTGTCACCTTCCTGGTCGATCGAAACCGGACTGCACCTGAATAATATGGGGCAATATATTGATGGGATTTCCGCTTTCCGGCATCCGGACTATAAATCACTTTATAGTGAAAACCAATTTGTGATCACCTCTCTGGGTGGCATCAGAATACACGACACCTCCCGCCATTTTGAGGATGTGTCCTCCTATCGTATCGTTAACACAAAGGAAAGCCTGGATCCCAAGATTATGGATGGTTTGATGAAGTCTGATGAGGGCCTGACACAGGTTTTTCAGTTTGTGGAGGTACCTCTTGTCTTCCGGTATAAAGTCGTCGGCCAAAACCTTAACTTTCACCTAAAAGGGGGGGTATCAGGAAGCTATCTCCTGAGTAAGGATGTGTTTATGGGTTCTGACATTACACGCAGTCCGATCGGCGAAACATACGGTATAAAGCAGTTTAACTTTTCTGTAATGGGAGGCTTTGCAATGCAAATTCCGGTTACGGGCCGACTGAGTCTCAATCTGGAACCTACAGCGCAATTGTTTCTGCAACCATTTGTGCTCGATGGACTTAGAATGGGCAGTGTATTGCCATATAATTTTTCCCTGCACACAGGATTCTCTTATCGGTTTTAATCCGCTTTTTCTAAGGCATTTTCCCTACCGGCATCAGATAAAGAACCCTGTATTGGTCGCCGAGTCTTAAAATATCCTCAACCTCCTCATCCCGATAAGCACCAATGACAACAGTGCCCAGATCCATAGCGGCCGCCTGAAGGTGAACATTTTGCGAAGCGTGTCCCACTTCATTAAGCACATAGCGTTCCCCGCGTTGTCCGTAACGGTCAGTTGTACGTTCATATACCGCGGCAAAAACCAGCACTGCGCCTCCGTCCAGAATCATCGACTGGCTCAGGCAAGCACGGAATAAGGCTTCCGAAATGTCATCCTCCCTTATCATTTCCAGCCGGTGCTCATGAGGATGATAATGATATATACCGGTGTTTAAACCCTCCACGTTGTTTGCCACTGCAAACATTTCCAGAGGAAAGGTTGCACCTGCCGATGGTGCTGTCCGAAATCCACGGTCTCCGGTGATCCCCTGTGCCGACCATAAGAGCTGTCCCAGATCCCCAAGTGTTAATGCTTCATCTGAATAGCTGCGGATCGAACGTCGCAAACGGAGAGCCTGCTCCAAGCTTATGTTCCCGTCTGTAATAATTTCCGGTAAATCAATCATGTCTCCAGCGCTTTGAGGTGCCATATTAAGATTATTCTCCATAACAGGTGTATTGTTGCTGCTGCTTGCGGGTGTCACGCTGCGAGACCCAACCCTGAAAAGCAACGCAGCAATGCCAATTAAGGCAAATACCGAAATAATGGTAATGTACTTTTTCATCAATTATTAATTGTTAATTGTTGATTATAAATTTGGTTATCATTGTTTTTAAGTGACAGTAAAACAGTAAAATAAGTCGTTCGTTAATTTTTTCACAATTCATTAAAAATATATTTTTTTTGCTGTTCTGAAAAAACTAAATCCTTAACTTTGTAGCTGCTAACGATATGATATAATTCAGTTTCAAATTGGGCAATGTTGTCACATACAACATCCCCAATATACAAAAAAAGCCTTTATGAGCAAAATTTCCAGCCATCCCATTATAAACGTTGTTGAAAAAGACAAGCATACATTTACATATCAGGGCAAATCAATTACTGGCGAAGAAGGTTATACCCTGGCAGCAGCCTTGCATCAGGCTGGATTTCCCATACACAGCCATAGTTTGAAAAACCGTAGCAGAAGCCTTGAATGCGGCATAGGAAAATGTAGCGCGTGCGAGATGTTGGTTGATGGCGAAGTGAAACGGATATGTATTACACCGGTAAATGGCGTTAGTGAGGTCGCGGAAATTCCTGCCGACTATGTGGCAAAACCCACTACCTTTAAAAAAAGCGGAGGGATCCAGGTATATAAAACGCAGGCTGTAATTGTTGGAGCCGGGCCTGCCGGACTTGCAACGCGCGAGATACTGAATCAGCACGGCATCAGCAATATTGTGGTAGATAGCAATGCTGAAATTGGGGGGCAGTTTAATATGCAGACCCATCAGTTTTTCTTTTTTGAGAAAGAAAAAAAATATGGCGGGATGCGTGGCTTTGAGATTTCCAGGATTCTTGCCGGCGATGATCATTCTGGTATTATGCTAAATTGCACTGTGTGGGATGTTTTTGAAGGCAATAGGGTGGCCGCCAAGAATTTTCTAACGAATGAAATCTTTTATATCGATTGTCAACACTTTGTCGTGGCAACCGGGGCCGTTCCATTTCTTCCCACATTTCATAATGATGACCTTCCCGGTGTTTACACTGCCGCAGTGATCCAGAAAATGATGAATACCGAACTCACGTTGCTCGGTAAAAATATTTTGACTGTTGGTGCCGGTAACATCGGATACCTGACCAGTTATCAGCTGACCCAGGCAGGTGCACGTGTTAAGGCCATTCTGGAGGCAATGCCGACAGAAGGTGGTTTCCCCGTTCAGGCAAACCGGGTCAGGCGTCTGGGTATTCCAATACTGCTCAATCATATGATTCTTGAAGCCATTCCCAACGACAACGGGGATGGGGTTTCCGGTGCTGTTGTTGCCGAGGCCGAAAACTTCAAAGTGATCGAAGGAACAGAAAAAGTGATTGACGGCATTGATGCCATTAATATATGTACCGGTTTGATGCCCGATGATGTGCTGCTCGAGAAAGGACGCGAAATGTTTGGACGCAACTGTCACGGGGCCGGTGATGCAATCCGTATTGGTGAAGGTACAAGTGCCGTGCTCAGAGGAAAACAGGTGGCCTATGAGATCCTCGACAATATGAAACAGCGTTTCAGCTATGATGAATACCTGCAGGTTTCCAAAGAATATATTGACTCACAACAGCACCCTGTTAAAGCAATCGATGAACCATCCATGCCGGATGCCGAAAGGATGAACAAACCGTTTGTGCTCATTGACTGCCTTTATGGGTTTGCCTGCAACCCCTGTGCTTTTGCCTGCAGGTATGGCGCCATTACCAAGTCCTCCACGAGCACAGTGCCTGAGATAGATTTTGAAAAATGTGTTGGGTGCATGGACTGTGTGTATCAATGTCCGGGACTCGCTATTTTTGGCTACAATCTGAATAAAAACATCTATTTCCTGCCGATTGAATTTGACATGGAGGCAGGTGAGGAGGTTTATCTGGTTGATAATGACGCAAACATTCTCGGTGAAGGAGTGATCCGCAGGGTTCTGCGTAAGCCCAATCTGACACACATCGCCCGGGTAGAGGGAGCGGAAATGGATCGCGAAAAACAAATCCGTGTGCGGGGATTTGTTATCAAAAGAGATTATCCTGAACCGTTAGCTCTGAAGAGGTATGAAGAAAAGCGGGATCATTCCTTTTTCATGTGTCATTGTGATGATGTTGCTTTTGATGATGTATTGGAAGTCATTGGCGACCGCAAGTTTATCTCCGTAGAAGAGATCAAGCATACGACACATCTTGGAATGGGACCCTGTCGTGGCAAACGCTGCATACAGCGATTGCGCATGAATTTGCGTCCCAAAGGTATCCGGCTGATCGGTGGCTCTACACCGCGTGCCCCGATGTCAAACCAGATCACCATCGGTGAAATGTACCCGCCGCAAACAAAAGATCTGATTGTTACAAATGCGCACCATGTATCGCGTAAAGTCATCAAAACTAAAGCACTTGTTGCCGGGGGTGGTATTGGTGGCAGCGCACTGTTCCGGTTTTTGGCAGAGCAGGGTTATGAGCCGGTGATGATCAATTACGGATATGGCAGTTCGTGGCGCAACATTGCAGGGGGCAGACCTGTATTTAGCCTTCCTGAGTTAACAGACATTGCCCGTCACAATCTGGAAATGTTTGAAGAGCTACAACAAAAAGCAAATATTGATTTCCGGTTGATCAACTATGTGACTTTTGCTCATGATGAAGCCATGGTTCAAGCACTTGAGGAGTCGATGGCCTGGCAAAAGGCACGTATTATCGAACCGGCAGGGTTTAAGTCGGAGATATCTCCCTATTTTAACACTACCAACAACAAATACCTGGCTGCGTTGAAAACGAGTGAATGCTGGCAGGCAACACCCGGAAAGGTGATTGAAGGTTTACGCCGGCTGGGGAATAATGCCGGTGGAACTATACTGGAGAACACAAGACTCATCGAGGTGTCAAAAAACGGAGCGAACCACATCGCAATTGTACGTAATGATGATGGTGAATATGTTGAATATCATACGCCTTTGTTTATTAACGCGCTTGGTGATGAAGGAGCCCGCTTTGCCCGGATGCTTGATATCGAAACAGGCTTGTACCCTGTAAAACACCAGGCTTTTATAACACGCCGCCTTCCTATGCTGGGCGTTGATGGCAACCCCCTGGATATGCTTATCGACAGGAGGCCATATAAAGGCTTTACCGCGGTATATGGTCAGCAACTTGGAGATACCGGTCAAATCATTGGATGTGCTTCTCCAATGGTGGAACCCCTGGAAACAGATAAAGACGTCAAGATCAATTCCAGAGATTTTGCTGAGATTGTTTCAGAGACATTTATCGACTGGATTCCTGAAATATCTGCAGTTGGTTTTCAGGCTCTGTGGGCCGGATATTATATTGAACCACGCATGATCGTTGATGTTGATAAGGGATTATTTCTGGGCTTGCGAGGACAAGGATTCATGCTTGCCCAATATCTGGCAAAGCTTTATGTAAACAGACTCACAGGGAAACCAGTACCCGAATACTTCCACCGTCTTCAGCTCGAAGGAGATGCCCTTCTTGAAAAAGCCTTTAAATAGCTTTTTTATTTCGTACAATCGTTATATCTTTGCAGACTTTTAAAATAAGGAGTTGTTTTGGACGTATTGCATGAATACAAGATAGGTTTCAGCGGACTGGCCATTGGACATCACCACTTTTCATTTGATGTCAGGCAGCCCTTCTTCGAACGTTTTGAGCAGTCGGAGATCCTGGAATGCGATGTGCATCTGGATCTTTTGATGGAGAAGGATGAAAATATGCTGGTATTTCAGTTCGCTTTTACCGGCTGGGTAAAGCTTGATTGTGACCGTTGTCTTGATCAATATAAACAGTATGTGGATCAGGAACAACAAATCATCGTGAAGTATGGTGAGGCTTACAGGGAGCAGAGTGAGGACATAGTGATCATCCCTTACGGCGAATCTCATTTTGATGTTTCGCAATATGTCTTCGAATACCTTCACCTGGCATTGCCCATTCAACGTGCCCACCCTTTGGATGAATCCGGCGCGTCTGCTTGCAACAGCGAAATGTTGAAAAAGGTTAAAAAGCATAGTTCGGACGGCAGCAAGCCCGGTCTTGCTGAACGTACAGGTTCATCAGCCTGGGATGCTCTGAAATCCCTTCAATTTGATAAAAAAGATAATTAAGTAACAATCATAACAAATCATTGCTATGGCACATCCAAAAAGTAAAATTTCAAAAACACGCAGGGATAAACGGCGTACACATTACAAAGCTGTCGAGCCCTCACTGACCGTTTGCTCCAACTGCGGAGCTGCAAGGCTTATGCACAGGATTTGTCCTGAATGCGGTTTCTATCGCGGGAAAATGGCCATTGAAAAGTCTGCCGCTGTTTAAACTTGATTGCAATTTTCCTATTTGCCCACCAACACATACGCAATGAATATTGGTTTTGATGTGATGGGTGGTGATTATGCACCGGATGCAACCATTTCCGGCGCCATTCTCGCCACAAAAGAAATTTCCGGCAACGATCGTATCGTGCTTATTGGAGACAAGCAGGTGATCCTGGATAAACTGGAGTCACTTTCTGTCAGTCAGGATAATTTTGATATCATTCACGCCCCACAGCACATTGAAATGGGGGAGTCTCCCACTAAAGCATTTGTGCGTAAACCGGAATCAAGCATTGCCATCGGCTTCAAACTGTTGAAAACAGGCAAAATTGACTCTTTTGCAAGTGCCGGAAACACCGGGTCAATGCTTGTTGGCTCCATCTATAGTGTAAATGCCATACAGGGCATTATCAGACCGGCTACAACCACCGTGATTCCCAAAGAGAATGGAGGAGTTGGCTTACTCATTGATGTAGGCACCAATCCCGACAGCAAACCCGACGTGCTTTATCAGTTTGGTCTTCTGGGTTCTATTTATGCCCGGCATGTATATGGTATCGATCATCCCAAAATTGGCCTGCTGAATATCGGGGAAGAGGAAGACAAAGGAAACCTTCTGAGCCAGTCCACCTATCGCCTGATGAAAGACAGCTCAGATTTTAATTTTATCGGCAATATTGAAAGCCGCGATTTCTTTGGAGACAAAGCGGATGTGGTGGTCTGCGACGGATTTACCGGCAACATCGTCCTGAAGAATATGGAAGCCATGTATCACCAGATTGTGAAACGCGGAATCCATGATGATTTCTTTGATCGTTTTAATTACGAAAATTATGGTGGTACCCCGATCCTTGGTGTAAACGGAACCGTTTTGATAGGACATGGCATTTCAAACGATAAAGCCATCAAAAATATGATACTCCATAGCAAACAGGTATTTGAAGCGCGAATTTCTGAACAAATATGTGAAGCTATGGAAAAATACACCCAGGGTAGGTTTTTCTTAAACGGAGAGGCTGAATAATTATTAAATATTTTTTATCATGACTAAAATCAAAGCTGCGATCACTGCAATACATGGATATCTTCCTGAATATGTATTAACCAATGCTGAACTGGAGCAAATGGTCGATACAACAGATGAGTGGATTTCGACACGCACAGGCATCAAAGAGCGCCACATCCTGAAAGGAGAAGGGAAAGCCACTTCCGATATGGGTGCTGAGGCAGTGAGGGGATTATTGGAAAAAAGAGGTATTGGACCGGAAGAAGTTGACATGGTTCTTTGTGCTACTGTTACACCTGACATGATGTTTCCGGCTACAGCCAACCTGATCAGTCATAAAGTAGGAATCAAGAATGCATTTAGCTACGACATGAACGCAGCTTGCTCAGGCTTTTTATACGCCCTTGTTACAGCTGCCAATTTTGTTGAAACAGGGAAATACAAAAAAGTGGTTGTTGTGGGTGCAGATAAGCTATCTTCCGTTGTTGATTATACCGACAGGCAAACCTGCGTTTTATTCGGAGATGCAGCCAGCGCTGTACTTTTGGAACCCACTGAGGAAGATCTGGGCGTGATCGATCATAAGTTTGAAACAGATGGAGCGGGTTATGTACACCTTCACATGAAAGCCGGGGGATCACTGAAGCCTGCCACTTACGAAACCATTGATGCACGTGAGCATTATATATATCAGGAAGGGCAACACGTTTTCAAATTTGCTGTAACCAAAATGGCTGATGTATCCCTTGACCTGATGAAAAAAAATAATCTGGCCTCGAAAGATATTTCCTGGCTGGTGCCTCATCAAGCGAACATGCGTATCATTGAAGCTACCGGCAGGAGAATGGCGCTTCCTTCTGAGAAGGTTATGGTCAACATCCAAAAATATGGGAATACCACCAATGCCACTATCCCTTTGTGCCTCTGGGATTATGAAAAACAGCTGAATAAAGGCGACAACATCATTCTGACAGCCTTTGGCGGTGGATTTACCTGGGGCGCAATCTGGCTAAAATGGGCTTTGTAGCTTAATTAACATACCCGTTACTATTTCTATTCCTTGTTCTTACTGTCGATTATGATGGTTGCCGGTCCGTCGTTGACCAGCATCACCTTCATGTAGGCGCCAAATATACCTGAAGCAACCCGGCAATTGCTTTCTGTTTCAAGTTGCTTAATAAAGGTTTCGTAGAGAGGGACTGCATGATCCGGTTTGGCGGCGCGAATGTAAGAGGGCCTGTTTCCCTTTTTTGTGCTTGCATGCAGGGTAAACTGACTGACAACCATCAGTTCACCTCCCACATCCTGAATGGAGTGGTTCATAACCCCATTATCATCATCAAAAACCCTTAAGCGCGATAATTTCCCGGTAAGCCACGCAATGTCCTCCTCCGTATCGGCATCTTCAATGCCAAGCAGTACCAATAAACCTGTTTCGATCGATGCATGTTGGCTGCCATCAACGGTTAATTCTGCTTTTTCCACTTTTTGTATGACTATTCTCATATTTGGAAGTTAGATGTTTGATTTTTTGAATCGAAAATCGTCAATCGGTAATCGCTAATCGGTCACCGTCTGGTGTCTTCACCCAGCAATATGTTCAAATAATTTTCGTAGCGCGATAAACTGATGTTGCCTGCTTCAACTTCTTCTTTTACCCGGCAACCCGGCTCATTAAAATGTGTACAGTTGTCAAAGCGGCATTGGTTAAAGAATACCCGCATTTCCGGAAAATAATGACACAGATCCCAGATTTCAAAGTCTACAAGCCCAAACTCCTTGATCCCCGGCGTGTCAATGATCATGCCGCCATTTGATAATGGAAACATTTCGGCATATGTAGTGGTATGTTTTCCCTTGCTGTGGGCTTTAGATATGGCTTGTACTTTCAGGTCAAGTGCAGGTTCAATCACGTTGATCAGGGCAGACTTCCCCACACCTGAATGCCCTGAAAGCAATGATGTTTTATCTGCAAGAAGCTTATTGAATGGCTCAATGTTGATTTTCTCAGTGGCGGATACATTCAGACAAGGATATCCTGCATTCTCGTAGATTCCTGCAAGTGCTTTCAAAAAATTCAATGATTCCGGGTCATCTTTAATTAAGTCATATTTATTGAATACAATTGCGGCCGGAATACTATATGCTTCACAAGTTACAAGAAACCGGTCAATAAAACCTGTTGAGGTACGCGGGAAAGCGAGTGTGGCGATGATCACTGCCTGATCAATGTTGGCAGCGATTACGTGGGTCTGTCTTGAAAGATTTGTTGCTTTTCTGATGATGTAATTGCGCCGTTCGAGTAGTTTGGTAATAACGCCTGTTTCTGATTTATCCTCCATATCAAATTTAACATGGTCTCCCACGGCAACAGGGTTTGTTGCCCTGGAACCCCCGATCTTGAGTCTGCCTCGCAAACGGCAACGAACCACCTTGCCCTCACCCTGCATCACATGATACCAGCTTCCGGTTGATTTGATTACTATTCCTTCCAATACTTTTTCGGCTTTTGCGTTTATAAAAATATCCCGATAAAATTACTAAATTAGCAGAAACAGGCAATTCATTATGTCACTCATTGTTCAACAAGTTACAAAGTTTTACGGAAGGCAGAAAGCCCTGGAGGATGTTTCCTTTCATATCCGAAAAGGTGAAGTGGTAGCCCTGCTTGGACCTAACGGAGCAGGAAAATCAACGATGATGAAGATCATCAGCTGCTATCTGCGCCCTACCTCAGGAAAGATTGTTGTGTGTGGTTTTGATACGGCCACGCGTCCAATTGATGTTAAAAAATGTGTTGGATACCTTCCTGAGAACAATCCGCTGTACCACGATATGTATGTAAAAGAATACCTGCTTTTTGTTGCCGGAGTTTATCGTTTAGGCAAGGCAGCCGCAAAGCGTGTGGATGAAGTGATTGACATGACGGCCTTAACTGACGAGCATAAGAAAACCATTGGTGCATTATCCAAAGGGTACCGTCAAAGGGTCGGACTGGCCCAGGCGCTTATTCACGACCCTGAAGTGCTGATCCTGGATGAACCCACCTCCGGCCTTGATCCAAACCAGCTGGCAGAGATCCGTGCATTGATCAAAGAGATCGGGAGATCAAAAACAGTTATCCTGTCGACGCACATTATGCAGGAGGTTGAGGCGGTTTGCAATCGTGCAGTCATTATCAACAAGGGAAAGGTTATGGCAGATGCACCCACCTCAGAGCTGCCGTTAATGAATCGTTCCGGAAGTGTGCTTTCCGTAGAGTTTGACCGGGATGTTGAACTTGATCAGGTGAAAAAGATTAAGGGCGTTGTAGAAGTGCTTCAGGAAACACCACGCACTTTTAAGCTCTATTCGGAAAGAGATTCCGATATCAGGGCAGATGTGTTTAACTTTGCCAGGGAAAAAGAACTTGTCCTGCTGACTTTGTCATCAAAACATCAGTCACTGGAAGATGTTTTCAGGGATGTGACCCGATAATGCAACCGTTTTTTAGCAGATTTGATTAACTTTGCCCCTTCATATTGCCTGGAGGCATTTTTTTGACTTAATCATTTTTATTTATGGGATATTTATTTACATCCGAATCGGTGTCAGAAGGACATCCGGATAAAGTAGCTGATCAAATTTCTGATGCATTGCTGGATGAGTTCCTGAGGCAGGATCCAGCATCTAAAGTGGCTTGTGAAACTCTGGTTACAACCGGATTGGTTGTATGTAGCGGCGAAGTGCGCACGAATGCGTGGGTAGATATTCAGCAAGTGGTGCGTAAAGTGTTGACCGAAATAGGATATACCAAATCGGAATATAAATTTGAAGCGGAGTCGTGTGGTGTGATTTCTGCAATCCATGAACAGTCGCCTGATATCTTTCAGGGAATTGAGCGTGGCTCTGAAGAGTCTCAGGGCGCCGGTGACCAGGGGATGATGTTTGGTTATGCCTCACGCGAAACCGACGAATATATGCCTTTGCCCCTTGATCTGTCGCATATCCTGCTGCAAGAGCTTGCGGCAATCAGGAAGGAAGCCGTTTATATGCGCTATCTTCGCCCGGACAGCAAATCACAGGTAACCATCGAATATGACAACAACAACCGGCCTGTCCGTATTGACACCATCGTGTTGAGCACACAGCATGATGAATTCATCATGCCCGTAAACGACACTCCGGAAGCAGTTCATGCTGCTGAATATGCCATGCAGCAACAGATCAAACATGATATTTATCAGATATTGATCCCCCGGGTGATACGAATTCTCCCGAAGCGTTTGGCAGACCTCTTTGAAAATGGATACAAACTGCTGGTTAATCCTACCGGCAAATTTGTTATTGGTGGTCCGCATGGTGATACCGGACTAACGGGCCGCAAGATCATTGTTGACACCTATGGCGGTAAAGGAGCACATGGCGGAGGTGCATTCTCAGGCAAAGATGCCAGCAAGGTCGACAGGTCAGCAGCCTACGCAGCTCGACATATAGCTAAAAATATGGTCGCTGCCGGAATTGCCGATGAAGTATTGGTACAGGTGGCCTATGCAATTGGCGTTGCAGAACCGGTTGGCATTTTTGTCAATACCTATGGCACTGCCAATGTTACCCTGAGCGACGGTGAAATTGCTTCTAAAATAATGGATGTTTGCGACCTCCGGCCCTATGCAATCATCAAAAAGTTTGGACTGAAAAACCCCATCTTTCAGCGTACCGCAACCTATGGCCATTTTGGCCGCAGCAATTTGAAAGATATCGTTGAAGTTTATTATGAGGATGAAAAAACCTTTACCAAATCCATCGACGGTAAAATCCGGCACTTCAAAGAGGTGGAATATTTCGCCTGGGAAAAACTGGATTGTGTGGAACAGTTCCGCGAGGCGTTCGGTTTATAGAAACAGAATCATGATATAAAAAAGCATGACTGCGGCAATGTCAGTCATGCTTTTTTATATATATGTAACCGAACTATCTTACCCTTTTTGTCGGGTCAGCCGGCTCATCTTTTGAGCCACCGCTGAATACATAGGTAACAACGTAGGTTGCATTATTGGCAGTAATTGTTACTTTATCAATCACACCCGGATATGCCCCCGGAATGCCAAATGAGGCCTGACCGTTGCTGTCAGTTTGATAGGTCCCACTGTTGGTGTATCCGTCAGTTCCAACGATGCTGAAATGAATGTCGCATCCCTGTACGACAGGCATGACACTTCCCACTACCGTAACGGATTGATAAGGTGCCGGGTTGGGTGGGATTGCATTGCCTGAGACAAAGGTTATTAAGTTGCAGTCCTCAGCGATGGCAGTTTCCTGCCAGTAACAGACCTCCACCAGATTGCCCGATTTCGTGTCTGGACTTTGATCGCTGTAGTCATCCAATGTCGAAAGTTCATCACCATTGATTTCAAGAGTCATCATATTACCTGCATCAGGATAGTGAAAGTCCTCAAAAAGGATAGGAACATGTCCATCGATGGCAATCACCATCGTCGCATCTTCTCCAAAAAGCGTAGCCGGAATGGGTTCTCCAAGAACTCCTTCCACCGAAGATATATATAAGTTTCCTTGCGAATCTTTATCATTTCCCCGATAATAGCTCCATAACAAGTAGGTACCACCCCCCACAACAACTCCTACGGCTCCCACTGTAAGAATGGCCGGGGCGGCAGCCACTTTGGCAGCGCCACAGGCGAGGTAAGTAAAAGCACCACCTAAAGTACCCATTCCGGCACTAAAACCAATTCCAACGCTATCCAGAGATTTCTCAATCCTGACCTGATTTATAAGTTCCTGATACTGATTCTCATTAATAATTTGCTGATTAAGAGCTTCATTTAAAGCTGCTACGGTATCTTTTGTCGACTGGATTAGCTCAGAAATGTCCATTACCATCGAGGGTGAAATGCCCTGTACATCAAAAAATCCGGAAACAGCCTTTACACATGTAATTGCAGGATTTGCGACTGCAGACTTATTATCCTTTGAGGATTGCCCGAGCAGCTTCTGAAAATAATGCACAAAGCCTTCTCCTGCGGTCAGATAATCCTGCACAATCCCATCAATTGATGCGATGTCAAGCGTGTCAAACCTCGCAGATTCATATATGACAGCTGCCTGCACAAAATCGGTAGTTGAAACGGTTAGGTTTGTAATGTCTTGATGAAATTCTTCTATGTCGGACAATTGTTTGCCATTGTCATCCTTGGAACAGGCAAAGACAATGGCCGCAACTGCCAGCAATAACGATGGCAGAAAAGATAGTCTGATTTTTAAAGTTTTCATTGCTGTTTTGGTTTTGGTTAATAATTTAGGTTGATTGGAGGAAGTGTTGTTTTTGTGTGCAATTGGGTTGATGTTAAAGAATCAAAAATACAAAAAAACCGTGTAAAATGAAAAAGTGTAGATAAAAATTTATATATCAATATAAAAACGTGTCTCTTGCCTAGGTTTCTTGACAACAGGCTTTTATGCAGACATCATTTTTTAAGTTGCCAGAATAAGGTCAATTAATAATAATGTTTATCAGTGATTGTTTTAAAAACCTTATCGGGAACCAGGTAGCGCGGTTTCCGGCCGAGTTTAAACTCCTCCCTGATCTGTGTTGATGAGATTTCAATCAGGGGTGCATCAACCAGTTTGATGGCCTTGTGAGATACCAAATGCGACGATGCATCATCCCGTCTGGGATAAACATAAATCATTACCATAGAAAGAATCTCTTGATAGTTCTTCCATTGGTCAAATTCGTTCAGGTTATCAGTCCCGATCAGGAGCACAAATTCCCTTTCCGGATGCTGCAACTGCAGCTTTTTAAGAGTATGGACGGTATATGAGGGCTTTTCCATTGAAAACTCAACATCGCAGATGTGGAAGTTTGGATTGTCGCTAATGGCAAGACGCAGCAGCTCCATACGCTTGTTATCTTCCAGCATTTTTTTATCCGTTTTGAAGGGATTTTGCGGCGACAAGACAAACCAGATCTCATCAAGATCTGTATGCTGAACAAAATGGCTGGCAATGATCAGGTGTCCTGTGTGCACAGGATTGAAAGACCCAAACAGCAGTCCTGTTTTATTTCTTTTCTGATCGCTCATGTCGCTGATATGGTGATTAATCCGGCATTATTTTTTAAGAAAATCATGCACAATATTGATGGTCTCGCTGATGGCCTGATCCAGATCATCATTGACGATAACGGTATCAAAATCTTTTGAAAAAGTGAGTTCGAATGCAGCTTTCCCGATTCTTTTTTTCAGGCTTTCAGGTGTTTCCGTTTTCCTGTTGATCAGCCTTTTTTCGAGTTCTTCAAGGGAGGGTGGTTCGATAAAGATGGCCAGTGATTGTTCAGGAAACTGTTTTTTTATATTTATTCCGCCGGCCACATCAACATCAAAAACCACGTGTTTCCCCGAATTCCAGATGCGGTCTACTTCACTGCGCAGGGTGCCGTAATAGCTGCCCGGATATACCTCTTCCCATTCCAGAAAAGCATTCTCATCTGTCTTTTTCCTGAATGCCTCCGGACTCATAAAGTAATAATCCACACCATCGCGCTCACCCGGTCGCATGGGTCTGCTGCATGCAGAAATGGAAAAAGCCAAACCAGGAGTTTCTTGCAAAACACCTTTAACAATGCTTGTTTTCCCTGCCCCGGAAGGTGCCGAAAAAATAATCAGCTTACCATTACCCATCTTATAAAATATTCATTAATTGTTCTTTAATCTTTTCCAGCTCGTCTTTCATCTCGACCACAATACGCTGAATGCCTGCATCGTTGGCTTTGCTGCCAATTGTGTTTATCTCGCGACCGATCTCCTGGGCGATAAAACCCAGTTTTTTCCCTGATGATATTTGAGAGTCAATGGTTTCTGAAAAATAGCCAAGGTGCTGTTTCAGCCTTACCTTTTCTTCGGTAATGTCAAGTTTTTCCAGATAATATATCATCTCCTGCTCAAAGCGGTTGGGGTCAAATGCCTGATCTTCTTTAAGATTTTCAGCTGCTTTGCGCAGTTTTTGTTTGATGGCAAGGGTGCGTGCATCTTCAAGAGGTGTAATGCTTTCAAGCAGTTCACCGATGTTTCCTGTCCGCTGCTTCAGGTCTCTTTCAAGACCGGCTCCTTCAGTGATGCGGTAGGCATCAACATGGTCAAGGGCTTCCCTGATGGCATTGAGCAGAATGGTCCACTCCGCCTCATCCGGTTTGCGGCTATCCTGTTGCATCACCTCCGGAAGTCTCAGAATGGCAGGAATAAGTTCAGTATCTGCAGGTGCACCAACTTCCGAGGAAAACCTGCTTAGCTCTTCATAATACTTTTTTAACAGGTCTTTATTCAGAACATATTGAGCTGTATTGGTATTGTTTTCCAATGACATAAACAGCTCGTTTTTGCCCCTTACAAGCTTTTCCGACATCAATGAGCGGATTTCCTGTTCTTTATCCTTAAACATCTGGGGAATTTTCAGGCTGATATCCAGGTTTTTCCCGTTGAGGGCACGTATCTCAATTACCAGTTCACCCGGTTCTGTGCGGCAGTGTGCTTTGCCGAAGCCTGTCATAGATTTAATCATATCGGAGCTTTTTGCAAATATACGTCAGAATGGTCAATTCACGGTACAATCGTTGAGAAATCAAATTAATATGTATTTTTGAAACTGATTATGAAAAAGACGACATACATTTATTTTTTTGTGCTTGCACTGCTGTTTTCTGCGCAGATCGCAGAGGCCCAAATGTTTCGTGGAGGGTTAAAAGGCGGAATCACTGCAAGTGAAGTTTCGGGTGATCATGCCGGAGGCCCGGATAAACTCGGATGGTATGCTTCCGTTTACACAAACAGGGATATCGGTGCCTTTACAAGGTTTCAACTCGAACTGATGTACATTCAGAAAGGGAGTCGTGCGTATTATGATCCCTGGGACGATATCCATGGCAATCAAAACAATGGTTTTTTGTTAAAGGAGGACAATGATATTGATCCCGATCCTGATCCTGATGATGGATACAGGGATTACCGGTTTAACCTGCATTATGTGGAAATTCCGTTGTTTTTTATTTTTGATTTCGCTTCAGTGACTCAGCTGACTTTCGTTGACAGGCTGTCCGGAGAACTGGGATTATCCCTGTCAACAGTTGTAGGGCACTATGAAACGGATGACATCGGCAACGACCGCACCGAATTAATGGCATCTTTAAGGCCGTTTAAATTTGGCGAATTGAACATTATTGCAGGGATGCAATATCCGATTACGGATGACCTGATCGTTCACGTTCGTTTCTCCCAGGGTATAACACCCCTACGAACCCGTTTCAGTCGTGATGAAGTTGTTTGTGCAAACGTCCTTGAATGCTATCGCAAACGCCACCAGTTCAACACAGTCTGGAGCTTCGGGCTCTCTTATACAATGTTTTATGGTGGGAATTAATGCTTGTGTTTTTGAGAGTTGACATCATATAAATGTCTGAATATGCTGATCAAGAGGCTCCAGTTTTGTCTGAATGATTTGCCATACCTCTTCTGCGTCAATTCCAAAATAATTATGTGCAATGATGTTTCTAAACCCTTTAATCCTATGCCAGTCAACGATGTGTTGGGTTGAAGCAATGAATTCGTCTGATAGTTTTACGACCATTTCACCAATTATGACGAAGTTCATCATAGAAGCGTCAAATGCTTGTGTGTCTTCGAAAAAATCATCAGCATTTTCAAAAGGACGGGAGTAATTGATGATTCTTTCAATAGAATCCAGGATGCGCAAAAGGTAACCTCGGTCTTTGTGGGCAAGTTTATACATATACTGCTTCTGAAAGAATTTGATCCCTAAAATGTTTGTTTACGTATTTCTCCCTGCAAATATCAACCTGTCTGTTAAAACGTTTGCCAATCTCCTGCCTGATCTCAT
>SKSI01000036.1 GCA_007123065.1 Bacteroidales bacterium | reverse complement strand
CTGCCAAACCGGGATTCCATCTCCCTGTTGTAGCGCAGCAGGAAATTGTTTTCATCACCTCCATCACCACCAAAAACTACTGTATTTGGCAAATTATTTGCATCTCCTGAAAGGGTTAGGCTAATTTCAGGTTCCAGGTAAACAGGCAAGCGGGTCCGGCCAACGGAGAATGTACCCATAACAGGACCCGGCACTTCAAAGCTTGTTGAAAAGCCGGTGCCTTCCTGAAGATGAAACTCCACGATCTGCCGGTCGTTGTTAATGTAATCCCAAAAGAAATTTAATTCAACCGGCTCTTCCGGAATGTTTTCAAGTTCAAGTTCAAACTGAACCATGTAATTTATCTGGGAGTCGGAGCATCCCAAAAACCATAAAACCGCAAACAACAGCAACATTCGATTCATAATAACTATCTGTATTAACCTTCTAAACCCTAAACTCCTAAACCCGCAACTTCTAAACTCTCAACTTCTAAACTCTCAACTTCTAAACTCTCAACTTCTAAACCTCTAAACTCCTAAACCTCTAAACTCCTAAACCTCTAAACTCCTAAACCCTAAACTTCTCAACTCCTAAACACTTTCTATTTCCTGAGTGCCGAAAGCAGCACCTCATCAATGGTCTCCTGCGAGGGGCGTGGCGGACGGTTGTCAAAAATATTACCATCCCTTCCTATGAGATAAAAAGTCGGCACGCCGCGCAGGTTATAGCTGGAAGGAACTTCATGCCCGAAACCGGGCACGTTCACGTGCACCCCAGCAATCTCACGATCGGCAACCATATTGCGCCAGGCCTCTTCATCGGTATCAACGGAAACATACAGAAAAACCAGGTCGTCCTGGTCGGCCATCCGTTTTTTGAGTTCTTTGGCGTGCGGTATCTGTTGCAGGCACGGGCCACACCAGCTGGCCCAAAAATCAAGATAGACAACCTTGCCCAGAAAATCATCCAGCGCAACTTCGGCACCATTGATATCGGTGAGGGTAAAGCCCGGCGCAGGCATTCCCGGCGAAAGCGCTTTCTGGATCTCATATTCTCCCTGGACAATTTCTGCGATGTCAGTTGACACCACTGATTCACTGAAACGGTGATACAATGCAAGCCCTTCCTCAAAATCGCCAAAACTCAATGCAGATATAACAATTTGAGCCTGCGCGAACTCCCGGCTTCTGCCAGATAATAATTCCTGCGCAGTGTCAAAATGCAGATCATTGCGCGACACTCCCTCCACTGCTTCTGCCTTATGCTCCACATACATGCTCACAAAAGTGAAATAATCACGTGATCGTGTGAGTTCATCACGAAAATCAGCAGCCTCTTCCAGGAACCCAAAGTACGAATCAGGCAAGGCCGGTCCATCAGGATGCAAAAAGTCATAATATAATCCATACTGCAACAGCCAGACATATTTGCCATACAGAATATTTGCAGACATCAATGAAGTAAAATCAGCATCCAAAGCCTCATAATCGGGATAAGCGTGCAAAAAGCCTTTCTGCTCCCGGTACATGGCTTCGATGTAGTCTGTAAAGTTATCCCAATCCAGCTCCCGTGCCTTGCCAAACAGTTCAGATTGGTTAAATTTTTCTGCCACTTCAATGTTATAAGAAAGAATAAAGCTGCTTTCAAGGCTGTTATCACCTGTAACCGTTGGCAGCTGATCCCGGGTTTCAGCATCAAAGGCAACATGTAAGACCGCACCGGGTTTGGCATACAGCATTATGGTCCGTGGGGGGATGCTAACGTAAACAAATCCCGGCTCTTCCATCGGCAGGAAAGCCTCAAACCCGTTGTTGGTGTCAAGCGGCACGTCCACCTTCTCCATACTATTGGTAATAAAGTCTTTGTAGTAGAAAACCTCTACCATGTCACCGGCCGGATTATAGACCTGACCCGAAATAATTACCTGATTTTCCTCAGAGGTGCTGCAGGCAGCCATTACAATAACAGCAAGCAGTAACATTGTCTTTTTCATAATTGTTTTTTATTGTGTTGTTTTACAAACCATAAAATTAAGACATTTTTTTCTTGTGAAGCCGAAATGAACCCTAAAAGTCCGGATTTGTTTCATTAAAATCGGATAGCAATTATTCGTTTGTACAGGTTAACTTTGCAAAACGATTCCGGCATCTTTATTTTTTATTATGAAGCTTTTTCGCATTTCCAGGCTTGAACAGCGCGAAAAAAAGACCTTTGCACTGCATCTCTCCTATTCCTTTATTGAAGGGATATTGGCGGGACTGATCGCGCTCAATGAATTTGTTTTTGTAAAAAGTCTGATGGGATCCAGTTACCAGGTGAGTATGCTGTTTCAGTTTGCCACCCTGGTATTTTTGCTGCTTGTATTCTTCAACACTTTCCTGCGGAGGATCAAAAACAAAAAGAACCTGCTTCGACGCACAGCAATCATCACCCGTTTACCATTGTTGCTACTGCTGTTTTTTCCGCGCAGTCCGGAACAGCTGGGAGGCGACTCCGTGTATCATTACATCTTTCTGGCCATTTTTCTGATTTATTTCCTGGCAAACCCGATCGTTTTTCCCAGCATCAACCTTTTTCTAAAGAACAGCTATACCCACGATAACTTCGGACGCTTATACAGCTATGCCACCACGGTAAACAAGATCGTGATGATGGCCACAACCTTCTTTTACGGCTATGCACTGGATGCCAACCACTATATTTTCGTATATATATTCCCCATTGCCGCCCTG
>SKSI01000019.1 GCA_007123065.1 Bacteroidales bacterium | reverse complement strand
GGCCGCCAATATGATGAAGATCTCAGAAATATTGTTGCTGCAGCGAAGGCATTGCTGCTGGTTTCTCGTTTCGAAGGATTTGGTATACCAATCATTGAAGCCATGCAATGTGATGTTCCTGTTATAACATCCAATTGCACCAGCATGCCGGAGGTGGCCGGGGATGCCGCCCTGCTTGCAGACCCTTCGTCGGTAGACCAGATTGCCGCGGCAATTTCTAAAATGGCCGGTGATGGTGTTTTGCGACAAAAACTGATTGAAAACGGCCGCTTGCAACGAAATAAATTTTCCTGGGATCAAACGGCAACACGAATGTGGTCAAGCATTGAAAAGTGCTTCGATTAAGTCCCGTATCTTATCAAAAAAATGTGTGTATTTTTGTGCCGCCAAAGCTTGCAGCTTGCCCGTTTTATTATGCTAATTGAATTAAAGTGAACAGAACATGAAAGATCTACAAAGACAACGAGTATTTGACCTCCTGCAAAAAGATTGCAGTCCGCTGCTGGGCCAGGAGGTGAATGTAAAAGGTTGGGTCCGCACAAGACGGGGAAACAAGAACGTTGCTTTTATTGCATTAAACGATGGCTCGGTGATCCATAACATTCAGGTTGTGGTTGATGTGCAGGGTTTCGACAACGATGAACTTCTTCGCCAAATCACCACAGGAGCTTGTATTTCAGTGAATGGTTTATTGGTAGAATCTCAGGGGAAGGGGCAACGTGTGGAAATACAGGCCAGGGAGGTCATTGTGTATGGTGGCGCCGATCCTGAAAAATACCCTTTGCAAAAGAAAGGACACACCCTCGAATTCCTTCGGGAAATCGCACATCTACGGCCACGGACAAATACCTTCGGCGCTATTCTTCGGTTGCGGCACGCATTGTCGTTTGCAATTCATAAGTATTTCAACGACAATGGGTTTTATTATCTGCATACACCCATTATTACCGGCTCTGATGCGGAAGGAGCAGGAGCCATGTTTCGCGTAACAACCCTGGATATGAAGGACGTACCCGTTAAGAAAGATGGCAGTGTGGACTATAGTCAGGATTTCTTTGGCAAGGAAACAAACCTGACGGTCTCCGGACAGCTTGAGGGGGAACTGGGCGCTCTTGCCCTGTCAAATATATACACCTTTGGTCCGACCTTCAGAGCCGAAAACTCCAATACGTCACGCCACCTGGCGGAATTCTGGATGATCGAACCCGAAATGGCATTTTGTGATATCCATGGCAATATGGATCTCGCAGAGGAATTTCTGAAATACCTGGTCTCATATATCCTGGAAAACTGCGCTGATGATCTGGAATTTTTGCAAAAGCAATACGATGACGGCCTGATCGGAAGGTTGCAGCATGTAAAGGAGAACAAGTTCCGGCGCCTGAGTTACACAGAAGCAGTTGAGATCCTGGAACAGTCCGGGAAAAAATTTGAATACCCTGTTAAGTGGGGTGTTGACCTGCAATCTGAACACGAGCGCTATCTCGTTGAACAACACTTTAACAAGCCCGTGATCCTGACCGACTATCCCAAAGATATCAAAGCGTTCTATATGAAACAAAACGATGACGGGAAAACGGTCCGGGCAATGGATGTGCTGTTCCCGAAAATCGGGGAAATCATTGGCGGGTCGCAGCGTGAGGAGGATTATGATAAGCTGCATAAACGCATTGAAGAAATGGGAATCCATCAGGAAGATGTTTGGTGGTATCTTGAAACACGAAAATTTGGAACAGCTCCCCATAGCGGATTCGGACTGGGTTTCGAAAGGCTGATGCTTTTTGTGAGTGGCATGGGGAATATCCGCGATGTGATACCCTTCCCGAGAACTCCGCAAAATGCAGAATTTTAATTGGTGTGTATTGATTCATTTTTATTATTTTTGATGTTAGGTGCTAAACTTGTAATAGCCTCAATGTCTAACAGGAAAGCTTGAATAAAATAATGATCCCATGTTAAAACAAAGGTTGCAGCAAAAGTTGATGCAAAAACTTTCCCCACAGCAGATTCAGCTGATGAAACTGTTGCAGGTGCCAACTTTGTTGCTGGATCAGCGCATCAAGCAGGAAATTGAGGAGAATCCCGCCCTTGAAGAAGGGGAAGACTTTCAGGATGAGGTGGATCAGCAGGAACAGGATGAGTATGAAAATTCCATAGAAACCGGTGAAGATCATGATGATGAAGTCAGCAATGAAGATGAGTTTGATTTCAGTGATTATATTGATGATGAAGAAATTCCTGAATACAGACTGAATGCGAACAATACAGCTGTCGATGATGAAAGCCGTGAAGTACCGTCTATAGCCGGATCCAGCGCACAGGAAGTGTTGCTCACACAGCTGGGTTTGAGAAATCTTTCAGAACGGGAACAGCTGATCGCACGCCATATCATTGGCAATATTGATGAATCCGGATATTTGCAACGCGATATCCATTCACTTATTGATGACCTGGCATTCAACCAGAATATCAAGTCAAATTTTGCAGAAGTACTTGACCTGTTGCGCATAATTCAGGAGTTTGATCCTCCCGGTATCGGTGCGCGCGATCTTCAGGAATGCCTACTGATCCAGATACGCCGGAAGCAGCCTAAAACCAAGGCGATACTCCACGCTACCGTAATGCTTGAAAAAAACTTCAACGACTTCACTAAAAAGCATTATGAAAAGATCATGAAGAAGCATAGCATGACGGAACAGGACCTGAAAGAGGCTGTTGAAGAAGTGCTGAAGTTAAATCCCAAACCCGGAAACTCCCTGCAAGACTCCGGTAAGGCTGCTGAATATGTGGTGCCTGATTTTATCCTGGTGCACAATGACGGAGAGATGGAGTTGACGTTGAACAGCTCCAATGCCCCGGATCTTCGTATAAACAGAACGTATTCGGAAATGTTCCAGACGATGGCAGATTCTAAAGGGAAGGCCGATAAACGTCAGAAAGAGGCGCTCTTTTTCGTCAAACAAAAAATCGACAGCGCAAAATGGTTTATCGACGCCATCAAACAGCGCCAGCATACCTTGATGATCACCATGCAGGCCATCCTGGGGTTTCAGAAAGAGTATTTTCTAACCGGTGATGAAACAAAGCTGCGGCCCATGATCCTGAAAGATATTGCAGATATGGTACAGCTCGATATTTCTACCATTTCACGGGTCGCTAACAGCAAATACATCCAAACACCGTTTGGCACTTTCCTGTTAAAGGAATTTTTCTCCGAGTCAATGCAAACAGATAAAGGAGAGGAAGTGTCAACACGCGAGGTGAAAAAGATTCTGCAGAATTGCATTGAGGCGGAAAGCAAGAAAAAACCGCTGACCGATGATGAGCTGGCAGTAATCCTGAAAGAAAAAGGCTATAATATCGCCCGGAGAACAGTTGCCAAATACCGTGAGCAACTGGATATTCCCGTGGCCAGACTGCGAAAGGAGCTTTAGCAATGCCTGTTAGTGAACGCCTCGCGAGATTATGCTCAGCCATTTTTCACCCCTTGGTGATACCTGTATTGGGGGTTTTCGTCCTCTTCCAGATCAACTCACACCTTTCATTTGCCATTAACCAGGATGCCCGGCGGTTTATCATGCTTATTGTATTCATCAATACAGCTGTCGCTCCGGTATTTGCGGTCTGGATTATGAAAAAAACCGGCTATGTAAAAGATTTTATGCTTACCGATCGCCACGAAAGGATCTTGCCGCTGCTCGTCACTTCTGTGCTGTTCTTTATGACCTATTACCTTCTAAGACAGATATCACTCCCGTCATTGGTGTATTTTTTCATTATGAGCGCCACGCTGCTGGTCATGCTTACCTTAATGATCTCTTTCGTGTGGAAGATCAGCATTCACATGGTGTCTCTCGGTGGCTTTACCGGTTTTCTGATCGTTACTTCTCTTTTGCTGCGGGCAGATATTGCCTGGCTGATCATCCTGGCATTCCTGGTCTCAGGATGCGTCGGTACCGCCCGCCTGATCCTTAAAGCCCACACTCCTGCACAGGTATATACTGGCTACCTGCTCGGATTCTTAGTAATGCTTGGTTTGTATTTTTATTTCAGTTAGAAAACGATGAAAGAGACTCCAACAGATAAAGGGAACATGCTACCGGCATTGTTGTCTTTGAATGTTTCGGTAAGCTGGTAGTAAATGTGAAGGTTAACCGCTCCATAACCAACTGTGCCGGTTAACCCGATCCGGTATTTGTTGATGTTTTTAAGCTTGTGCTCTTTCACCTTTATAGTGCGTTCTGTAACGGGGGGCGGGTCGAAATGCTGAGGATAATACCGCTTCCCAACAAACTTGGTGTGCGCATGAAACAGGTAGCCTGCCCTTACGCCGGCATAAAACCGCAAGGTTGATGGTAGGTCACGGGTCTTGAACCTGAGTTGTACAGGAACCTCCAGGTAGTTCATGCTCAGCTTGTTCTTGTCATATTCGTGTTCCGGGTCGATGGCCACGAAACGAAATTGGTTAAGGCTCGGAATAAAACTGTATCTGTGATCACTGTAAAGATTATGGCTGGAAAAAGCCAGCCCGGCCGCCAGAGAGAAGTTTGATCTGCCAAGTGGCATATCCTGAAGTGCACTGATACTGATACCCCTTTGGATGGTCTTTAAGTCCATTTCTTCAGGCACATCCTGCCAGATATCGCTAAAAACGGTGATTATAAACCGGTCTGTTGGATGCATCCGCTCCGGAACAAAGGCTTGGACATTTGTCGCCGAAAAAGCCATGGCAATAATCAGGGTTATGCAATAATGTTTCATAATGCGATTTTATTGTAGAGACCCTTAAAAGTACTAAAAATCCATGTACTTCTCAAAAGATGCCCAGTATGGCATTGGTTTTTTCTGCCTTTTTCCGGCGTTCAGAACGTGATAGTATAGTTGTTTTTTTTCTTCCGTGGCATGCTTTTGCTGTGTGTCCCATGCCGCCAGTTGTTCTGTTGTAAAGGTGCGGCGCAGGAAAAACGGTATCAGAAAACCCGGAAGAAAAAACAGGTTGAATGGGAAAAACTTAATCTTGCCTTTCCTGCGGTAAACTTTCTGGCCCTCTTTCAGTGCCATGATGTATTGTTTAATAAGAAGCTTGTTGTCGCCAAAGAGGACGGCATTCCCTGCTTTACTGATCAACGCAGGAAGTATGGCTGATTGCAGGAAGCGACCAGCCAGTCGGTCAGTCATATTACGGATTACCCTGGGATGCATTCCAGCAAGTTCAAGTACTTCAGCGATTTTACGCAGCTCCGGGTTGTTTTGCCGGTGTGGATCACCAAGCATCGTAGCCTCTTTTCGGAACAGGAAGCATTGGATGCCATTGTCTGTGTTTTTTCCGAAAACAAGTCCTGGAAACCCGAGTGAAAAGCGCTCGGGAGGTAAAAACTTGCGGATAAACCTGTCTGCATCCCATAGATTGCCCATAATCAACAAATGGCTTTTGGGTGCTTGTTTTGCAATATATTGAATTGCTTCAGGGAGCTGATTGTTTCTGACACAAACGATGATCAGGTCGTAAGGTTTGGCAGGGTCTATTCTGTCAATAGTTTGTGGCCTGAAAACAGCTTGTCCGATAGATTTTTTCCCGCTGCGCATGTCGGTAAAAGAAATGGGAACGCCCGAGTGGCTATAGCGGACAAGGCGTTTTTGCCGAACCAGCAGGCTTACGTCAGCGCCGGCCTCGTGGAGCTGCCAGGCATAAATGGTGCCAACAACACCGGCTCCGAAAACCAGTATTTTCATAGGCTTAGTATTTTTCAGAGGCAGAATTATTATTGTTTCTAATTCGACAAATCTATTAAATATACCAACACTTACACATTTTTTCCATTATTTTTATACTTTGTTTTTGATAATTAAATTGAAATTTTAAATCATGGCAGCTGTACGGAGCGGATTTCTTGATACACCCATTGAGTTCCTTAAGGGAGTGGGCCCCAAACGTGCTGACCTGTTGAGGGCTGAGGCTGAAATTTTCAACTTTCAGGACTTGCTCTTTTTTTTCCCGTTCCGATACATTGATCGAAGCAGGTTTTATACCATAAGGGAAGTTACCGGCGAAATGCCTTTTGTGCAAATCCGGGGTAAGATTTCAGACATTCAGCTTCACGGCAAGCAGCGAACTACCCGGATGACAGCCACGTTAAGTGATGCCACAGGCAGTCTTGAACTGGTCTGGTTCCGGGGCTTCAAATGGCTGAAGGATAAGTTCAAACCGGGTGTTGAGTATATTGTTTTTGGAAAGCCTGCACTGTTTGGAAGGGTTTATAATATTGCCCATCCCGAGATAGAACCGGTAACGCCCGGAGCGATCAACCAGAGCTCCGCCATGCAGCCAGTTTACAACTCTACAGAAAAGTTGCGTGCGAGGGGTCTCGACAGCAAAGGAATTGGAAAGCTGTTGAAAACACTTCTTGAATTTGCCGGCAGACATATTCATGAAACATTGCCGGAAAGCATCCTGAAACAATCGAAGCTTGTATCAAGAGAAACAGCCCTGCGAGAAATCCATTTTCCAACCAACGCCCAATCGTTGCAGAAGGCGCAAGCCCGCCTGAAATTTGAGGAACTCTTTTACATCCAGCTGAACCTTTTGCGACAAAGGATGATACGGCTCGAAAAAACTGAAGGCTATGTTTTTTCGGTTGTCGGCGAACATTTTAACAACTTCTTCTTTAATCGGCTTTCTTTTGAACTTACCGGTGCACAAAAGCGGGTGATGAAAGAGATCCGAAGCGATACCCTGTCGGGTAAACAAATGAATCGACTGCTCCAGGGTGACGTTGGAAGCGGAAAAACGGTCATTGCAGTGATGAGTATGCTGATTGCACTTGACAACGGGTTTCAGGCCTGCTTGATGGCGCCCACGGAGATTCTGGCTTTTCAGCACTATGAATCTGTCAGCAATATGTTAAGCGATTCGGGCATTCAGGTTGCATTGCTGACGGGCTCCACCAAACAATCTGAGCGAAAAACGATATTATCAGGCCTAAAGGAAGGCAGCATCCATATCGTTATCGGCACACACGCCCTGATTGAAGATGTGGTTGCCTTTGAAAGCCTGGGAATGGTGGTTATTGACGAGCAGCACCGCTTTGGTGTGGCACAGCGGGCGCGTTTATGGGCCAAAAGCGACACTCCTCCACATGTCCTTGTAATGACAGCCACCCCCATTCCGCGTACGCTGGCCATGACCCTTTATGGCGATCTGGATGTTTCTGTTATTGATGAATTGCCGCCCGGCAGAAAACCGATCAAAACGATTCATCAGTATGACAGGAACCGGTTAAAGGTTTTTGGATTTATGAGAGACCAGGTTGCGAAGGGGAGGCAGGTTTATGTGGTGTATCCCTTGATTAAGGAGTCTGAGAAGCTGGACCTCAAAGACCTGAACGACGGTTATGAAAGCATTGTAAGAGAGTTTCCTCCACCGCAATATGCGGTAAGCATCGTGCACGGCAAGATGAAGCCGGCGGATAAGGACTGGGAGATGCAACGTTTTGTGAGTGGTCAGACACAGATTATGGTTGCCACCACCGTGATTGAAGTAGGCATCGACGTACCCAATGCTTCTGTAATGGTGATTGAAAGTGCTGAGCGCTTTGGTTTGTCGCAGCTGCATCAGTTGCGTGGCCGGGTTGGCCGGGGTGCAGACCAGTCATATTGCATCTTGATGTCAAAGGATGAGCTGAGTGCTGATGCCCGGAAACGTCTGGGTGTTATGGTTTCCACGAATGACGGTTTCCAGATCGCTGAAACCGATCTGCAATTGCGTGGTCCTGGCGACATCCAGGGAACACAGCAAAGCGGTATTCTGGACTTAAAGATCGCAGACCTGACAAAGGATGAGGCAATTTTGAAGTATGCCCGTGCCAGGGCCATTGATCTGCTGAAAGGCGATTCATCTTTGCAAAAACCTGATAACAGGGTGGTTCGTCAACGGCTTCAGGAGTTGTATCACGACCGGTTGCACTGGGGGCGGATCAGTTAAAAAGAGGCCGTATCAAAAGCATGAGACGGCCTCTTTCAATATGTCTGATCTCTTCAGAACTAGTTTAGTCTGAAGCGAATGGGCATGTTAAATTGTACGCGTACGGGCTGGCCTCTTTGACGGCCAGGCTCCCAGCGTGGCATCATCCTGACAACCCTGAGGGCTTCTTCGTCACAACCGCCACCAATACCGCGTAAGATGCGAACATCGGTAACACTGCCATCAATCTCCACAACGAAGGTCACGAATACGGTTCCCTGAATACCCGCCTCACGGGCCATTTGCGGATACCTGAGGTTTTGCTCCAGGAATCTTTGTCTGGCCTCTTCGCCACCGGGAAATTCCGGCTGGTCCTCTACAACAGTAAAGATGACCTGTTCGTCAACTTCTTCTTCCTCCTCAAAAACAATTGGTGTAAACTCTTGTACCTCCTGAAAAACGTCTGCATCAATATCGATAACAAACTCTTCTTCAAGCTCTACATCGTCATCTACAATGATAAGCTCCTGAGAAGGTTCCGGTGGTGGAGGAGGTGGTGGTTGCTCCTGGCGTGTGATCGGTATGTCCTCTTCTTCAATGAAATCGATCTCAAGGACACCAAGGTCTATTTCAACCCGTTCGTATTGCTTCCATTCAAAAGCAACCAGGGCTGCTCCCAGTGCCAGAGCAATACCAATCTGCAAAAAGATGCGCTTTTTGCCTTCAAGGTCTGCTTTTGGTGTTTTCTTAGCTTCCATATGTTATTTTGTCTGGTTGGTTATTTTTGCCAATCGGTTCTTGGGTTTGCCTCTCCAAAAGATGGCGCTAATATACAAAGTATTTTTGAAAATAAATGATTAATTCCGTCAATCCGCGTAATGAGAATATTTTTCTCGCCCAGTGTTTCTTGAATATATCATCATCAGTAATACACCAAAAACTGTTCCAAAACTGTTTGCTGCAACATCAGCCAGATTGCCGTGGCGGTCATCCAGGCAACAGTATTGCAAATACTCCGTACCCATCCCGTAAAGGATGCAAATTGCCAGGCTGATCGCAACCCCCTTTGATCCTGAATACTTCCTTTTCTGGAAGCCCCGGATTGTTAATGCCCCCAGCACGAAAAAAATGAAAAAATGAACAATTTTGTCAATATGCGGAATGTTCAGCCTGCCTGTTGATGGAATGCTGCTTGCCGGGACACTGACGATCACAAAGATAACCAATGCCCATAAAAGTGCAGGGATGAAATGACGCAATGACCGAATCACGTGACTCGTTTAAATTATGAATGGATGTTATCCGTCAATCAGATCTTTGTATTCGTTGGACGTTAAAAGGTCATCCGTTTCTGCAGCATCTGATATCTTGACCTTAATGATCCATCCTTCACCATAAGGATCTTTGTTGATGATGTCAGGCGTTGCTTCAAGCTCTTCGTTAAACTCAAGAATTTCACCGCCGACGGGCATAAACAGATCGGAGACGGTTTTAACGGCTTCAATGGTGCCAAATGTTTCCTCCTTGTCAAGCGTTTCGCCTTCTGTATCCACTTCAACAAAAACAATGTCGCCAAGCTCGTGCTGAGCAAAATCGGTAATTCCGATTGTGACCGTGTCGCCTTCAATTTTTACCCATTCGTGGTCTTTCGTGTACTTTAAGTTATCAGGAATGTTCATCTCAAATAATTTTAATTAAAGGAATTTGTTTTCACGTACTGCGGCCAAAAATACAATCTTTTTTGGTACGTAAAAAATATTTTTTTTTAGAAGAAAAGCCGGTGACTGATTTGTCGGAGGATCTGTGTGTTTAAAGCAGTCCCAGTTCAAGCATGGCAGCATCCGACATGTTGTCCTTTGTCCAGGGTGGATCAAAAACAAGGGTGACTTCTGCTTTGTTTACATCCGCAACCCCCTCCGCAGCTTCTTTCACCTGTTTGATCAGGTCATCGGCCACCGGACAATTGGGGTTTGTCAATGTCATGGTAATTTTAACACCATTGTTATCCCCGATCTCAATGCCGTAAATCAAACCCAGGTCATAGACATTTACCGGAATATCCGGGTCAAAAACGGTTTTAAGCGCGTCGATTACCTGTTCTTCAGTTATATTAATCATATCATTGTATTTGCAGGCAAACAGCCCATTCATCCAATCAACCATTCACCCATTCAACAAATTAACCATTCACCCAATCACCAAATTTAGGTGCACAGGTCAAGCCCTGTGCCTGCTGGAAAAATATCCTCAATCTTAATCCCGAATCGTAAACTCTCGGGACTTCGCTTACGCTCAGCCTTAACCTTAACCTTAACCTTAACCTTAACCTTAATCTTAATCTTAATCTTAACCTTAACCTTAACCTTAACCTTTAATCGCCAGCGCGTACAACTTCATTTGTTTGATCATATTCACCAGGCCGTTCGAGCGTGTTTGGGAAAGGTGTTCTTTCAAACCGATCTGGTCAATGAAT
>SKSI01000119.1 GCA_007123065.1 Bacteroidales bacterium | reverse complement strand
ATGGACAATCCCAGAACCGACACGAACGTGCAGGACGATGTTTCCGTAACAGCCCATTTTGCCATCAACACCTATATGATAACTGTCACTGCCAACAACGGTGACTATGGCACGGTAACCGGCGGCGGCACTTACGAGCACGGCATTTCCGTAACCGTCACGGCCATCCCGAACACGGGCTATCATTTCATTGCGTGGGAAGAGTCCGGCGCGGTTGTCTCCACCGATGCTGAATATATCTTTACGGCCGAGGCAGACCGTAATTTGGTTGCGGTATTTGCCATCAATACCTATACACTTGAATACACTGCCGGGGGAAACGGCTCTTTGACGGGAGAAACCTTTCAGGAGGTGGCGCACGGCGGCGACGGCACCCCTGTTGAAGCAATTGCCGATCCCGGTTACTCCTTCACGGGTTGGAGTGATGCGGTAATGGACAATCCCAGAACCGACACGAACGTGCAGGACGATGTTTCCGTAACAGCCCATTTTGCCATCGACACTTACACATTAAGCTTTGTTGTTGTAGATGCTTTTGATGGTGCTGCAATATATGATGCTGTTATCACGATCAACGGCGACGAACATATGGCCGGGGTTTATGTGTTTACGGATATGTTACCCGGTATGTATGACTTCAAGGTCAATCGTGACGGATACTTTGAGTATGAAGGGATGTTAGAGATTATTGACGACTACATTGAGGTGTTTGTTGAAATGATCATTGATGATACGTTTATTAAAACACCGGAATTTTTCAGTATCAATATTTATCCCAATCCAGCTAGTTCTGTTGTATATATAGATTCGGACATTGTAGTGAAAGAGTTTCGTTTGCTTGATATTTACGGACGTGTTGTTTTGGAAGAAAAAGGTGGTGAAGAACAGCAATCACTGGATGTTTCCACGCTGGGTGATGGTGTTTACATCTTGCAGTTGGTTACGGCGAATGGGTTGAAGGCCGTCCGGATACAGATTCTGAAATGATTTGATACCTGAACATTTGAATATATTGGTTCCTTTTGTTTTATTGGGAATCAGTTTATGGGATTTACCTATCAAAAAAACAGCGTTAAAACAAGTTTGCTGTTTAATTTGACCGGTCTAACGAAGGGTTTTTTGTCTTGAATTTGGTATTATTTAACTGATTATATTTTTTTATTCCTGTAGAGCTTATCGGGCAAGAAAATGGTGCTTCGCGTGTTGCAAGGATAAACTACAGCTCGGCAGAAAGAAATTACAATAACGGCCGTTATCAGGATGCTCTGCAGGAATTTATGATTGTTGTCAATACCATACCGGTAGATATTGATTCGCGAAGGCATCTAGTGTCATGTCAACACTACTTTAGCCGGCCCAAGTCTTGATCTTTTTCCTCATATCTTCAAAATAAAACCTTTACGTAGCTAAGGCTATGCGCAGATTTTCTTTTTTGATCTGGGAAAAAATCTCTGCGACTTAACCGACACAGTAGCATTGACACGACACTAGAAATGCGAATGGAATCCCTGAACTATATTATTGAAATCAGTTTTTATAAATACGTCGACATAGCACGAGGATGTGAATTCCTTGAGCTATTTCTGAACGATATGGATATGATCAGGAATAGTGAAGTACTCAGTCCCTCCCAGCAGATGAATCTGCTCAGACAGGAACAGGAGTACATTGCTGATTATTTTCCCCGTTGCGAGAATTATCGTGATTCAGATGAAAACACCAACCAATTCAGACAGCTGTTTGATGAGGAGTTTGAATAACACCATTTCCTGGCTTGCCTGATTAAAAGTTTTTCTCCGGGAACTGTTCGTTCCACCACTCCGGCTCACCTTTCAGGTGTTTGTCCCACCAGGCCATAATGGCATCGTGCCATTTCAGCCGTCTGTTGTAGGTGAGGATGTGATGGTTTTCCCCTTCGATGAGAACCAGCTCGACCGGTCTGTCGAGGAGCTTCAGAGCCGTATACATCTGAATGCTCTCTCCCGGTGGTACATTGGTGTCGCCGTCGCCTGTCAGCAGCAGCAGTGGTGTATGGATTTTATCAGCACGGAAGAGCGGACTCTGGTCTATGTAAATGTCTGGTCTGTCCCATGGAAAGCTTCTTGCCGTGGCCTCGGCACTGTAGCTGTAACCCCAATAGCCATCACCCCAGTAGGAAGAGATGTTGCTTATCCCTGCATGCGAAATGCCTGTCGCGAAAATATCCGTGTGGGAGAGTAGCAGCATAGTCATAAAGCCTCCATAAGAAGCACCCGCTACACCAACCCGTTCCGGATCCGCATAAGGATGTGCTTCAAGAAACTTCCGGGTCCCCTCAATAATCTCATCGGCAACAGTTTTTCCCCAATTATTGACATGAGCAGCTGAAAATTCCTGTCCGAAGCCCGTTGCTCCACTCGGTTGCAAAACGTAAACAATATATCCGTTCCCTGCCCACAGGTTAAGCGGGTAACGCCCGCCAAAGGTTCTGCTTACAGGATTTGTTCCACCATATTGATAAACGATCAGAGGATAACTTTGTTCCGGATCAAAGTCGGGTGGAAGGTAATACCGTCCTTTGATTTCAACTCCACTGGATGCTTCAAAACGCCAGTTATGTACCTCTCCAAATGCAACGTGACGGTATCGTCTGGCATCCGGATCTTCCAGAACGGCAGATCTGTCGTTGCGTGTGTTCAAAACAAATGCCTGTGGTGGTGCATTAACCTTGTTTCCAATAAAAATAGCGGTGCGCGCATTGGAGGCGAAGCTGATGCTGCTTATGTAGTCTGTCTCCGTTTCAATCTCTTCGAACCTGGCCCTTCGGACATCGTAGCGAAACAACCTACGGTAGTCCTCGACTCCGGTCAGAAAATATACATGGTTATCTGTGTAATGCCAGTAGGCACTCACGATGGAAGGGTTAAAATCAAATGTGACCGGATTGATATTTCCATCCCTTAGCGAAAGAATGAACGCCTGTGTGTCATAATTGTTGGCAATCATCCCTTCCGGCATGTTTTCACCAATTCTGTCGAAGGCTGACGGGCCGCCCGTGGCCAGCAGATACCATCCGTCAGGGGAAAATCTGAATGATACGTTCCACCTTTTATCTGCTATCAGGGTATCAACCTCCATCGTTTCCATATTCATCATAAAATAATGATGCTTGTAATAGGGTCTTTCAAGATAATCCGGTTTTGATTGACTGAAGATGATGCGCTCCCCGAACGGACAAATGTCGTGTAGTGAGGTTGAAAGGTTGCCAAATGTAAGACGGGTGCTCACACCTGAAGCTATATCCAGTTTGTATAAAAAACTTCTGTTACGAAAATGTGCCTGACGGTCCTGCATGCCCAGCACGTGATGAATCCCTTCACTCAGGGCTGTGTGGGTTTCTCTGACGGAATACACAATAAAGCTTTCTTCGGGCGACCAACTCATGCCGGCAAAGTCGGCGATATCTTCCTTCAGGATACGCTTTTCGCCCGTTTCCATATGATGCCAGTGTATGCTTGTTTTTCCGTCTCTGACATTGGTATAACTCACAGCGTTGGTAAAGGGTAGCCAGCTCACGCGCGATGCGTTGGAATGCCTGAATGAGTGTACGAGCTTGTTGTCTCCCGTGCGCCTGATCTCGGTCCAGTTTTCACTTCTGTCTGAAGGAGGGAGGCTGCGCCTGTATCGTACAGCGTACATGCTGCCATCCGGTGAAGGCTGAATGCTGCTGATCTTGATGCCATCCATAAAGTGCAGGATGTTTTTAATCCCCTTGGGAGATATATTTGCCAATATGTCAGATGCTTTAAATCCTTCCTCCAGCTTTATCCTGCCCTGAAGCGTCCAGGGCAGTTCCGTGTTGGGAGGACGCAACATTTTAAGTAACAACAAATGGGTGCCGCGGGGAAGTTTCAAAGTGTGTTCAATATGTCCAATCTGTTCAGCATCATTATCAATATTTGTTTTGACACCGATTGGTTCCCCATTCAAAGAAGCCTGAAAAAGATAGGGGCTTTGAAGCTCAAGCTTTACTTCCAGCCATCTTTCCGTGTGGATGTATGTTGCAACGTATGCAATTTCAGGTTGATCGTTTGCCTCATGTGTTGCTATAAGCAATAATCCCTCCCCATCGGTTAGCTGGCGTTCCCAAGAAACTTCACGATTTTGTTTCCACGCCAGCCGTTTGCCATCAACAGGAAAATATTCATCATCAAAAGAAAAATGACTGTGTGTCAATAATTGCCGATCCGCAAAAGTGTTTCCGGAAACGTCAGCAGTATTATGAAATGCAGGATAATGAACTTCCAGCGCAGGTGTGGTCAGCCATTCCGATATCATAACCCGCTCATTGGCGGACATGGCCGAAGGAAGAATAAAAAGTGAAGTGAATAGAATACAGATATTTCTCATAATAAGACATTTAGCGTGTGACACGGTTTGTGATGCTGCTGTTTAAAGCTTGATTAAAGATAGCTTCCTGAAAGGCAAAAATAGTTTTTTTCAGAAAAAACAAGCTTTAATGATTGCCAAATTATGTGTATTTTTGATCTTTATTTGTAATAATAATTATTTCAAAATATTTTAAAGTGAGACTGTTATGGAAAGAGATCCGGTTATTTTTGACTTAATCAATAAAGAGCATCAGCGCCAGCTGCATGGTGTAGAACTTATTGCTTCTGAAAACTTTGTCAGTGAACAGGTGATGGAGGCGATGGGTTCGGTGATGACGAACAAATATGCTGAAGGTTATCCCGGAAGAAGGTATTATGGTGGATGCCAGGTTGTTGACCAGAGTGAGCAACTGGCTATCGACCGTGCGAAAGAGCTTTTTGGAGCGGAGTGGGCTAACGTACAACCACATAGCGGTGCCCAGGCAAATGCTGCTGTTTTTCTGGCATGTCTGAAGCCGGGAGATACGTTTATGGGTCTGGATCTGAGTCATGGAGGCCACCTGTCACACGGTGCACCCGTCAACCTGTCCGGAATTCTTTACAGACCGGTTGCTTATACAGTAAGTGAAGAAACCGGGACCATCGATTATGAGGAGATGGAGCGTATTGCAATAAAGGAAAAACCAAAGATGATCATAGCGGGTGCATCTGCATATCCAAGAGAATGGGATTATGCCCGCATGCGTGAGATTGCTGATAAGGTTGGTGCCCTTTTGATGGCTGATATTGCCCATCCTGCAGGCCTGATCGCTGCAAAACTGCTGAATGACCCATTGCCCCACTGCCATTTTGTTACTACAACAACTCACAAAACCCTGCGCGGACCGCGTGGTGGCCTGATCCTGATAGGGAAAGACTTTGAAAACCCCTGGGGTCTGACAACACCGAAGGGAAAGGTGAAAATGATGTCTGCCGTTCTTGATAGTGCAGTATTTCCCGGAACACAAGGAGGCCCGCTGGAACATGTGATTGCTGCAAAAGCGGTTGCCTTTGGTGAAGCCCTGCACCCGTCATTCAAAACATATGGGGAACAGGTGATGAAGAACGCGCAGGCAATGGCTAAGGCTTTCGTGGATAAAGGCTATCACGTAACTTCAGGAGGAACGGGAAACCATCTGATGCTGATAGACCTTCGTTCGAAGTTTCCGGAAATAACAGGGAAAAAAGTTGAAAATATCCTTGTTGAAGCAGATATTACCATCAATAAGAACATGGTGCCCTTCGACAGCCGGTCTCCCTTTCAAACTTCAGGAATCCGTTTAGGAACCCCCGCGGTAACAACCAGGGGACTGAAAGAAGAACATGTGGTGCAAATCGTTGACTTTATTGATGAAGTGATCTCCAATATCGATGATGAAAAAGTGATTGCCGGCGTACGGAAAAAAGTTAATGACCTGATGTCTGGCTTTCCCCTGTTTGCCTGGTAGTTGGTAATGACAGGGCTTGACCTGTCAAACCCTGTGCCTGCAGATGATGTTTTGGTGCACAGGTCAAGCCCTGTGCTTACTAGTGGAATAATTTTAGTTTTAATCTTAATCCCGAATCGTAAACTCTCGGGACTTCGCTTACACTCAGCCTTAACCTTAACCTTAACCTTAACCTTAACCTTAATCTTAATCTTAATCTTAACCTTAACCTTAACCTTAACCTTAACCTTAACCTTATGGATCAAGCGGCATTGGAGAAAGAAAGGTCGGAAATTGTAAAACGATACCGTTCCCTGTTGTCTGTTTGTCGTCCGAGTATGAGCAAAGAGGGGCGCAAACAGATCAGGCAAGCTTTTGACTTTGCTGCCAAAGCCCATGTTGACCACCGGCGGAAAAGTGGTGAGCCCTATATTTATCATCCGATTGCCGTGGCACGCATCGTAGTTGAGGAAATCGGTCTGGGTGCCACCAGTGTGGTATGTTCCTTGCTTCACGATGTAGTTGAAGATACTGATTATACCCTGGATGATATCAGCAATTATTTTGGGGAAGAGGTTGCGCGGATCATTGACGGACTGACTAAAATTTCAGGAATTTTTGATCAAACCAGCTCTGTACAGGCTGAGAATTTCCGAAAGATGTTGCTCACCCTGTCGGACGATGTGCGGGTGATCCTGATCAAACTGGCAGATCGCCTGCATAATATGCGTACGCTGGATTCACTGCCCCCAAGGAAACAACTTAAAATTGCGAACGAAACACTTTACCTCTTTGCGCCCCTTGCACACCGACTCGGGTTTCATGCCATTAAGAGCGAGCTGGAAGATCTGGCGATGAAGTACACGGAACCGGAAGTGTATCAGACAATCGTGCAGAAGCTGGCTGATACTAAGGAACAGCGTACGCGCCTTATTCAGTCTTTTACACAACCGATCCGAAAAGTACTGCAAAAAGAGGAGATGGATTTTACCATTCAGGCCAGGACGAAATCGATCAGCTCTATATGGAGCAAGATGAAGAAAAAGGAGGTGCCCTTTGAGGAGGTTTACGACATATTTGCCGTCAGGTTTATAATGAATGCGCCCGAGTACAGAGAGAAAGCTGATTGCTGGAAGGTTTATTCCATTGTTACCGATATCTATCAGCCAAATCCTGACCGTTTGCGTGATTGGATCAGTACACCCAAAGCCAATGGGTACGAGTCGTTGCATACCACAGTGATGAGCCGTCAGGGGAAATGGGTGGAAGTGCAGATCAGAACCGTCCGGATGGATGAAGTGGCTGAAAAGGGCTATGCTGCGCACTGGAAATACAAAGAATCTAAATCCGGAGAAAGTGGCATTGACAAGTGGCTGCGCAGGATACGGGAGATACTGAAAAGTGCTGAAACCGATGCTCTCGACTTTATTGATGATTTCAAACTCAACCTCTTCTCTGATGAGATCATCGTTTTTACTCCGAAAGGAGAACTACGTACCTTGCCAATGGGCTCCACAGGGCTGGATTTTGCCTACAGCATCCACACCCAGGTGGGGAATAACTGTCTGGGAGCAAAGGTGAACCATAAGCTTGTTCCTTTAAGTCAGCAACTTAAAAGCGGCGACCAGGTCGAGATCATCACATCTAAAAAGCAACAACCCAAAACAGATTGGCTGAACTATGTTACCACCGCCCGTGCCAAAGGGAAAATCAAATCTGCACTAAAAGAACAGAAAAAAGCACAGGCAGAAGAAGGAAAGGAGATTCTCGAAAGAAAACTCAGACATTTTAAGATCGACAACAACCAGGAAAATATCCAGAAGCTGGTCAATCATTTCAAACTCACTGCACCCCTCGATCTCTATTATGACGTAGCTACCGGCAAGATCGGACAAAAAGAGCTAAAGACTTATGCTTCCGAACAGGAAAAAGGAGGTATATTCAGTTATCTGAAAAATCCTTTTTCGCGCTCAAAGGAAACCCCGGTTGATAAGGAACCGGAAATCGACCCGATCCGTAAACAGCTGAAAGAGAAGCCCGATACATTGCTGATTGGCGATAGCCTTGAAAACCTGACCTACTCCATTTCCCCCTGCTGCAACCCCATCCCCGGTGATGACGTGTTTGGCTTTGTTACCATACATGATGGGATCAAGATTCACCGCAATAACTGTCCGAATGCAGTGCAGATGATGTCCAAGTACGCATACCGGGTGGTGAAGGCAAAATGGGTTACCGACCAATCCATCGCATTTCTGTCAGGCATCCGGGTTAAAGGGATCGATGAACTGGGCTTGTTGAAAAACCTTACCGATACCATCTCCAACGAATACAACGTCAATATCAGAAATATCCATTTTGACACACATCATGGAATGTTCGAAGGGGTTGTGATGCTCTACATTAACGATACCAAGCGCCTCAGTAACCTGATACGTAAAATCAAAAAGATTAAAGGGGTTGAAAAGGTTTCAAGGATTGGCAAGATGGAAACCGAATCCTGAGTTATTTAAAAACATTTCAAATAATATTTTTTTTGTTATCTTTATTCCCAAATTTGGATATCCAAAGCTGAAAGGATATTGTTTACCCGTAAACGTGCTTGCTATGATGCAAAAAGAGAAAGAATCGGATGTATTTGAGACGGTAAAAAGCATTTTTTCTGCCTATCTGCAAAACAATGGGCACCGTCGTACACCCGAGCGGTTCACCATCTTAAAGGAAATTTATTTAACTGATGGCCATTTTGATGTGGAGTCCTTATACATCAAAATGAAAAACAACAAATACAGAGTCAGTCGCGCCACCCTCTATAATACCATCGACCTTCTTGTGAAATGTAATCTTGTTCTGAAACATCAGTTTGGAAGAAATGTGGCCCAATTTGAAAAATCTTATAAATACCGCCAGCACGACCATCTGGTTTGTTCAAATTGTGGTGAAGTTTATGAGTTTTGTGATCCACGGCTTCTACCCATCCAGGATTCAGTAAGTGAGCTGTTCAACTTTAAGATCAATAAACGTTCGCTGGCCTTCTTTGGCTTCTGCAAATCGTGCCAAAAGAAAGACGACCAATCCGATTGATTCCTTTCTTAATACCGAACAATCTTTTTATTTCTGATTATTTATTTGTGCTCTGTGTAAAATGTCTTATTTTTGGCTTGTTTTATGAACCGAAAAGAATTTTTTTTCAGTGTTTTCCGGTTGAATTGGCAGGCAGAAAAAAATTCTTATTGTAACCGTCCGGAGTGATTGAAGACAAAACTTAACCAAAACCAATACCAATGAAAGAAATAAACAGAGCGGATGTTCTGCTGGGTTTGCAGTGGGGCGACGAAGGAAAGGGGAAAATTGTTGATGTGTTGACTCCCCACTACAAGATGGTTGCACGCTTTCAGGGTGGACCAAATGCCGGTCACTCTCTCGCTTTTGAAGATAAGAAATATATTTTGCATACCATCCCTTCCGGGATTTTTCATCAAGGTTGTTTGAATGTGGTTGGTAATGGTGTTGTTGTAGACCCATACATCTTCAGTAAAGAGATTGACCAGCTTGGACTTACTCCGGAATACCTTCAACAATCGCTGTTTATCTGCAGCAAAGCACATTTGATCCTGCCTTCTCACCGATTGCTTGATGCTGCATTTGAGCATAAAAAAGGGAAGCTGAAGATTGGAAGCACATTAAAAGGGATTGGGCCTGCCTATACTGATAAGGTGGCCAGAACCGGAATTCGCCTTGCAGATGTTTCCTGTGCGGATTTCAGGGAACAGTATAATGTTCTTAAAGCAGAGCACTTCTCTCTTTCTGTAAGTCTCGGCTATGCAGCAGATGATCTTAAGCTTGACGGGTTGAGCTTTGATGAATATGAACAGGAATGGTTCAAAGGGTTGGAACGCTTGCTTTCCATCCCGCAGGTTCAAAGTGAGCTATTTGTGAATGAAGCGCTTGACAAAGGTGCCCGGGTGCTGGCTGAAGGGGCACAAGGGACACTGCTTGACATTGACTTCGGTTCATACCCCTATGTGACTTCTTCCAGCACTATTGCTGCCGGTGCTTGTGTTGGTCTTGGACTCGCGCCCAGACGTATCGGAGAAGTGTTCGGCGTTTTTAAAGCGTATTGCACCCGCGTCGGTAGCGGGCCTTTCCCCACTGAACTGCTTGACGAATCTGGTGAACATATCCGCAACATGGGACAAGAATTCGGTTCCACTACAGGTAGGCCGCGACGCTGCGGCTGGCTCGATCTGCCCGCTCTGAAATATGCCGTTATGATCAATGGCGTGACCAGGCTTATTATGACCAAAGCTGATGTATTGAATCAAATGGCTAACATAAAAGTTTGTACTTCCTATGAAGTGGATGGCAAAACGACCGATATGTTACCGCCCGCCTGCAATTTGAAAAGCGTAAAACCTGTTTATACAGAACTTAAAGGATGGTCTGATGAACTGGACAAAACAGAAACCTTCGAACAGCTTCCTCAACCATTGCTCGACTTTATCAGTATGATAGAAGACTTTGTCGGACTAACGATTGATATTATTTCGCTGGGCCCCGACCGGAAACAAACACTATTCAGACAAGGGGCAGGCATCCTTGAAAGATTATCCAGAAAGGTGT
>SKSI01000159.1 GCA_007123065.1 Bacteroidales bacterium | reverse complement strand
CACTCATGCAGGTTGTTTTCGGACTGCTGATCATCAGGTTTGAGAAGAAATGGGAATCACCGGTGATGACTTTCTTCTCCATCTCGCAGGTTTTTTTGTTCAGTATGCTTTTGGGACTGCGATTTGGCAGCATTCGTATCGGCTTTGACCCGTTTCTGTTGTTGCGTATGGCCCCGGAGAATTTAGGCAATGCTTTTTTCCAGAATCCCGATTATCTGGCTTCCATTGCGGATGGAAACGGCCTGAACCCGTTGTTAAGAAACTTTTGGATGATGTCGCACCCACCGGTCACCTTCATGGGTTATGCTGCCGTGCTTGTTCCTTTCTGTTTCGCGCTGGCCGGACTCTGGAAAAGAAAATTCCATGACTGGATAAAGCCTGCTTTGCCCTGGACCATACTGGGTGTCTTTTTCCTGGGTGCAGGAATCCTTCTCGGTGGCGTTTGGGCCTATGAGTCTTTGACTTTTGGCGGTTTCTGGGCGTGGGATCCCATCGAAAATGCCTCCCTGGTGCCCTGGTTGGTGCTGGTGGCTGCATTGCACCTGATGATCATATCGAAGAAAAAGCGCCACAGCTATTTCCCAACGTTTTTATTTACGATCCTGGCATTTGTTCTCGTCATTTATGCCACATACCTCACGCGCAGCGGGATTCTTTCCGAAACCTCTGTACACTCTTTTGGCAGCGATGGTATGGGACGCCATATTTTGATCTATTTGTTTTCCTTTTTGATACTCGGATTGGTCCTGCTTTTTAAAAACAACAAACACCTGCCATCCAAATCGAGCGAAAAAGTCTTTAAACGGGAGTTCTGGCTTGTTGTAGGTGCCCTTGTTCTTGCACTGTCTGCTTTTCAGATTATTTTCAGTACCTCTGTTCCCGTCATTAACAAAACCTTTGGTTTAGATTTGGCCCCACCCATAAATGTCGTGGAGCATTACAATAACTGGCAACTGCCGTTTGCCGTGGTAATAGCCCTGCTGATCGGCGTTAGTCACTTTATTCAATGGGGACAGAATGATTTTAAGAAGTTTTTAAAGAATATCAGTTTCTCCATTTTTCTGGCCTTGGTTACAGGAATGCTCTTTGTATTCCTTTATGGTATTTCCGGTTTGGGATACATCCTGATGCTTTTTACATCACTCTTTGCCTTGTTCTCTTCGCTGGATATGATGTTTCGGTTTAAAAAGCAAATGCCGGGTTTTGGTGCTGTGCTCACACATGTAAGTATCGCGTTGATGTTTTTGGCCATTTTACTCACATTTTCACAAAAAGAGACGATATCAAGAAACACGTCCGAATTTCGGCTGGGAGAACATTTTTCTGAAACAGAAAACCTTTTGCTGATAAGAGATGATATTTTGCCAATGGGAGAATACCATGTGACCTATGTGGGACGAGAGTTTGACGGCGTTCGCTATCATTATCAGGTTGATTTCCTGAAAACCAATAAACAAGGCGAATTTTATAAAGCGTTCAGCGCGTATCCGTCAGTGTTGCTGAATGAACGAATGGGAAATGTGTATGAACCGTATGCCAAAGTATTTCCATTGCGTGATGTATTTACCTATGTGACTTTTGCAGACCTGTCGGAAAGAGACCATCAGGATCCTTTCGTGTTGATTGATGAGTTTGCAATTGCTCTGAACGATACACTTCACTTGAATCATAATCATAATAATTTGATTTTTAATGATATAAAAACAGAGCCTTTGCCCGATGCAGTTTCGGATATCGATGTGGAGATAACTGCCGTATTGGAGATGGTAACACATTTCGGTCAGTCATATAAAATTGAACCAAAGTATATCGTTAGGGATGGTCACGTATTTCATCAGGATGCACTGATTCGCGAATTTGACATGAAAGTGCGATTGCATCGCCTTTCGGATGAACCCTATACGGTCATTTTGCAAATCTATGAGGAAGAGCCGGAATTCATCATCATTAAAACCACACTCTTCCCCTTAATCAATCTCTTATGGTTGAGCATTGTTTTGCTGCACATTGGTTTATGGATGTCATTCCGCAGCCACTGGAAACGACGGTGAACATTCTCATCATTCTGAGTGGGAAGCCCCCGCGAAATGGCGGCGGCCATAATGCGGGAATGACATAAATGTTCTTTGTTTTTTGTTCTTTGTTAATGCGTTAAGCGTTTGCTGCCGCATTTGATGGATCTGCGTTCAAAATCAAGGCATCTTCAATTGAAAAGGCGTGAGTAAGCAGGCCGCGAGCACAGCTGAATGCATATTGAAACGATCTATGCACGTGGTGCTGTGCGGCTCGGCCTGTGCGGATTGAAGATGCCGTAGATTTTAGCAAATGCATCAGAAGCGGAGATTTTTCTTTTTGGTACATTTTCTTTGGATGGTTGCCAAAGAAAAAGTACATCCAAATAATATAGAAGGAGAAACAGCCAAAGACAATTGATTCATTATTCGGCCCCTACAGGGCCGTTACACATAAGATATTGGCGCTGAGCTATCAATGTTTGGCCCCGATGGGGCCAGAGGTTAGAAAAAAGAAAATCTAACATCCAACATCTAACCTCTAACATCAATCCCTGTTCTTGGGGTAATTTACAAAACATAGAATATCAAACACCTAAGAAATTATGAACGTATGACAACCATCAAAACGGCAGTATGTATCGGTTCGGGCAATGTGGCCACACATTTGGCGCTTGCCATGCACAATGCCGGAGTAAGCATCAGGCAGGTTTTCAGCCGCCGGATGGAAAATGCCCGACGT
>SKSI01000024.1 GCA_007123065.1 Bacteroidales bacterium | reverse complement strand
TATGACTTTTATAAGCGTGTTTGCGCTTGATTCGTCCGGAAGCGGTAACGGAAAACCTTTTCTTTGCTCCGGATTTGGTTTTCATTTTTGGCATTTCTAAATCAATTTACAGGTTTATGATAGGTGAACATTATATTTTTATCTTTTATTTTTTCTTTGGTGCGATGAACATAATCATCCGTTTGCCTTCCATCTTTGGCATTTGTTCCACTTTTCCATAATCTTCCAGTTCTTGTGCGAACCGGA
This sequence comes from Bacteroidales bacterium, assembly GCA_007123065.1. Classification (GTDB taxonomy): domain Bacteria; phylum Bacteroidota; class Bacteroidia; order Bacteroidales; family UBA7960; genus PUPG01. The sequence goes on along the minus strand of SKSI01000024.1, from coordinate 2,527 downwards.
GCAGGATCACTTCTCCTTTTTCTTTGTATATGATGGATCGGCCTTTAAAAAACACAAACACTTTCAATTTGGCGCCATCTTCAAGGAATTTCTTGCCATGGTTTAGCTTGAAGTTGAAGTCGTGGTCATCCGTGTTGGGTCCCATCCGGATCTCTTTCAAAACGACCTTTGCCGCGTTTGCCTTGATCTCTTTTTGTTTCTTTTTTTGTTCATAAAGAAACTTTTTATAATCCATGATCTTGCAAACCGGCGGGTTAGCGGTCGGTGCGATCTCAACCAGATCCAGGCCCAACTCGTCGGCCATTATCTGGGCATCCCTGATTGGATGGATGTCACTTTCTACGTTTTCACCGACAACGCGGACCATAGGCGCTTTTATGCGCTCGTTAATTCTGTGTGGGTCTTCTTTTTTCTGAAAACGTCTTCTTCCTCTGGGTTGAAATGGTGTGGCTATTGTACGTTCCTCCTTAATTTGTTAATAAATAGGTTATTTTTGTTTTGTCATTTTATTGATTTCATCATTGACCATTGTTGCGAAATTATCAATAGTAAAAGTACCCAGGTCTCCTTTACCGTGTTTTCTGACGGAGATGGTTCCTTCGACTTCTTCCTTCTCTCCAACGATCAACATGTAGGGGATTTTGCGTGTTTCTGCATCACGGATCTTCTTCCCTGTTTTTTCGTTTCGCGCGTCAATAAGCGTGCGAATTTCGTAATTATTCAGCAAAGTTAATACTTTTTTTGCATATTCTTCATACTTCTCGCTGATTGGCAATATGATAGCCTGGTCGGGTGCCAGCCATAGCGGGAAATTCCCGGCATAGTGTTCAATCATCACAGCAACAAAGCGTTCCATGCTGCCGAAAGGCGCCCTGTGGATCATAACCGGACGGTGTTTCTGGTTGTCGCTGCCAATATATTCCAGCTCAAAGCGCTCAGGCAGGTTGTAGTCTACCTGGATGGTTCCCAGTTGCCAGCTTCTTCCGAGGGCATCTTTAACCATGAAGTCGAGTTTTGGTCCGTAGAATGCTGCTTCGCCCGTAACAATTTCCGCTTTCAGTCCTTTTTCAGCTGTAGCTTCAATGATGGCTTTCTCGGCTTTTTCCCAATTTTCTTCCGTTCCGATGTATTTTTCCATATTGTCCGGATCACGCAAGGAGATCTGAACGCTGTAGTCTTTAAAGTCCAATGCCCTGAAAATCAATAATACGATATCTATCACGGCAATGAACTCTTCTTTTACCTGATCGGGGCGGCAGAAAATATGTGCATCATCTTGTGTAAAACCGCGGACGCGGGTTAAGCCGTGCAGCTCACCGCTTTGTTCATAGCGGTATACGGTTCCAAATTCTGCCAACCGAACTGGCAGGTCTTTGTATGAGTATTGCTTTGTTTTAAATATCTCACAGTGGTGCGGACAGTTCATCGGCTTCAGGAAAAACTCTTCCCCTTCAGAAGGGGTGCTGATAGGCTGAAATGAATCTTCTCCATACTTCTCGTAGTGTCCTGAAGTCACATACAGATTTTTATTCCCGATATGTGGAGAGATGACCGGCTTGTATCCGGCTTCCCGCTGCACCCGCTTAAGGAATTTTTCCAGATTTTCACGCAGCTCAGCACCTTTTGGAAGCCATAATGGCAATCCCTGTCCCACTTTTGCAGAAAAAGCAAATAGCTCAAGCTCTTTGCCGATTTTCCGGTGGTCACGTTTCTTTGCTTCCTCGAGCATCTCAAGATGCTCAGTCAGCATTTTTTGCTTTGGGAAGGTGATGCCGTATACTCTCGTGAGTTGCTTTCTGCTCTCATCGCCACGCCAGTATGCTCCGGCGGTATTCAATAGCTTTACGGCCTTGATCGGACTGGTATTCATCAGGTGTGGGCCACGACATAAGTCTGTGAAGTTTCCCGACTTATAAAAGCTTATTGTTCCATCTTCAAGGTCGTTGATCAGGTCAACTTTGTATTCATCTCCTTTTTTTGTGTAAAAGTCCAGGGCTTCCTCCCTGGGGATCTCTGTGCGCTCGAACTCCTCCTTGCTTCTGGCGATTTCCAGCATCTTTTTTTCGATTTTCGGAAAATCGTGGCTGGAAATGGTATGCTCTCCGAGGTCTATGTCGTAATAAAAGCCGTTTTCGACATCCGGACCAATGCCAAACTTGGTGCCCGGATAAAGTGCTTCGATGGCTGCTGCCATCAGGTGTGCCGATGAGTGCCACATGGTAGCACGTCCTTCTTTGTCATCCCAGGTGTTCAGCTTGATGCGGGCATCTTCGGTTATTGGCCTGTCCAGATCGATCACATCACCATTAACAGTGATGGAGAGGACATTCCTTGCCAGTCCTTCAGAAATACTTCTTGCTATCTCGAGTCCGGTTATGCCGGAATCGTATTCTCTTACAGATTGATCAGGCAGTGTTATTTTAATCATTGGGTGTGTCTTTTTCAGCCTGCAAAGATAGAAAAAAATGTTTAGTTGTCGGGGCGAAACGTTTTTTGCTTTTACAGTTGATTGGATGATTGGATGATT
>SKSI01000127.1 GCA_007123065.1 Bacteroidales bacterium | reverse complement strand
TTTCTTAAATTATAACCAATAAAGTCAAGAATGTCTGGTTCATCATCAACCAAAAGAATGCTATGGGGTGTGGCTGTCATTTATGGTTAAATGTCTGTAACAAAATTAAGAAAATTATCACCTGACCTGTTTTTTGATAGCCATCTTCCTTTTCACTCGTTCGGAATGTTTTTGAAAAGGATAAAATCCCGATGGGCTTTTAACATATTCACAGTGAAGAGCAAAAGGTTTTTGCTTTCGGCCATCAGGTTAAGGTATAATAAAGTATTGCGTGTACCCACTTCCTGAGCTTTTACCATCGCGAGCTGTTTTTTCTTCAGTGTTTGCAGGTAGGCAAGGATGTCTTTTTGTTGGTTTATTATTTCGTTAATTTTTTGGAAGCTGTTGTTTTCAAGAATTTTCAGGATGTCGAGTAGCAGGCTTTTGACCATTACGACCAGCTCTTTAAGGTCTTGTTGTTGTTTTTCAGTCAGAGTGGGATGGTTGTTGTCAATGTATTCATAGGCGGGTTCTGCTATGAAGTTAACTGCGTGAGCAATTTCCCGCAGGTAATCAAGTATCTGAATATAATAGTGGCTGGAATCTATTGAGTCGTCTTTTAGTTTTTGCACGGTGACGTATGCATCAGCTTTAAGTTCTTTTGTCCTTAGGTTAAGCTCGCGAATATGCTTTAATGTCTTTCGCAAATTTTTCCGGTCTTCAGTTACCAGGTTTTCAATGATCATTTGAAAAAGTTCGGCAGTTTGGGCCAGTGTGCTTTTTATGTTTCGCCTGCAGGCGATCATAATGTTTTCATTATTCCACTCCAACTCCTGCTTTTCATCATATACCTTCCGTTTGCGCGCACGGATTTTATGCAGGTGATATGTTTTGATTACTATGGCAAAAGCTCCCGCGACAGCCAAAACTGCTGCAACGACTCCCCCCCAGTAAATGAACATGGCAACGATAAATGCCAGGCTGAAAGCTGCAAAAGCAGTAAAGAACCAACCTCCAATCACAGTTATTACTCCGGTGATACGGAATACAGCGCTTTCCCTGCCCCACGCCCTGTCTGAAAGCGATGTTCCCATTGCCACCATAAATGTGACATATGTGGTTGATAGAGGCAGCGTTAATGATGTAGCTAAAGCAATAAGGCTACTTGCCACAACCAGGTTAACAGATGCACGCAGGTGATCAAAATATGGGAGGTTCTTCTTTTCTTTTGCGTTTTGATTGCTCCCTGATCCTATTTGACCATTATCGTTATTGGCGGGTGGCTGAAATCTTTTGTTTATCCAGCGCAAAACCGAACCGGGAAGCAGCCATAGAAAGAACTTATTTAGATCGAGGCCCAGTCTGAGTAGGTTGCGGGCGAGCAATGACGATGAAAAGCGTTCATAGCCTTCCGTCTGGCGGGCAAGATCGATTTCAGTCTGGGTGACAGAACGTGACTTTTTTGAAAAAACCAGTGTAACAATCATAATGACTCCTGCAATTACCAGGTAAATTGTCGGAGTTCGCACCGGTTCCAGTAAAGATTCCATGGTGTAAGTGTCCGGGTTAATGGAGGGATCTGACATGAACAGGTTGTAGGATTCGAGTCCTGCCAATGGAACGCCGATAAAGTTTACCAGGTCGTTGGAGGCAAAGGCCATAGCCAGTGCAAAAGTCCCGATAAGGATGACAATGCGCAGCACATTGGTTTTAAATAACATAATGAGTGCCTGGAAAAAAATCGTCAGGAAAATAAAGCCATAAAGCATTAATCTGCCTGTGTTCTGATCGATCCACTCAAGGCTTTCGGGCTTGACGAATGATGCTCCGCTTGCACCTTTTAGCAACAAAAAGTAAACAATTGCCGAAACTGATATCCCACCCCAAATGGCTTTAAGAAAAGGTATTTTTTTCTCATAATTAAAGGTAAAAAGCAAACGGGCAATAAACTGGACCAGCGTGCCAACTGTAAAAGCGATTACTACAGACAGCAATATGGCGGAAATGATTGCCAATGCCCGGCCGGAATTTATGTAATTTCCAACATCCTGGAGGCCGTTTCCTGCACTGATGCTCTTTATAATACCGATAGCCACAGCAGCCCCCAACAATTCAAAAACAATGGATACCGTCGTTGATGTTTGTAACCCGAACGTGTTGAATGCATCCAAAAGAATCATGTCGGTGATCATCACGGCTAAAAAGATGATCATGATCTCTGAAAAGTAAAATTGGTCCGGGTTAAATATTCCACTGCGGGCAACTTCCATCATGCCGCTGCTGAAAATTGACCCAACCAGCACACCCAAAGCGGCGATAGACATAATAAAAAAGAAAGGCGCGACTTTGGCGCCTATCGAGGAGTTCAGAAAATTGACCGCGTCATTGCCTACACCCACACTCAAATCAGCAATGGCCAGTATCAGCAGGGCAACTACAAAGAACAGATATATATATTCCATACCAAAAACCAATTAGATATTGTTTGCCAAAAATAGTTCCGGTATGTTAAGAAACGGGGAAGGTGGTGTTAATTTTATGTTAAAGAAAGTGTTGGATGAATACAAGGGTACCCAATGACGCACATGCAATGAACTTTTTCCGGTATAGAAAACATGACGGGCAAAATGCTACTCAGGACCTATTACATGGTAAACCTGACACAACAGGCCAATATTAATAATTTGTTAATAAGGCATGGTTTAACAATGTTTTTTTATTTTTGTCAATACAATGAGACATCAAAGGAAATTGACCCACTTAAAAATACAAGCAGAACATGAAAAGATTGCTTTTTTT
>SKSI01000165.1 GCA_007123065.1 Bacteroidales bacterium | reverse complement strand
TCATTTATTTAAAAAAAGCATACATTTCAATTAAAACCAATGCATCAGGGTTTTAATATTTTAAAAATTATTGTAAATTTGAACTTCCAAAGAAATATTTATCAGTAAATTATTGATTTATAGAAAAAAATAAATTATTCATAAAAGCACTCATCATAAAAATAAAATATTATGGCAAAGGTAAAAATACTCATCGTAGAAGATGAAAGCATTGTTGCAAAAGATATTCAAAACAGTTTGAAAAAGCTTGGCTATCAGATAACTGCAATTGTTAATAGCGGTGAAAAGGCTATAAAAGAAGTAGAGGAAAACAAGCCGGATATCATTCTGATGGATATTATGCTAAAAGGATCCATGACAGGCATCGAAGCTGCAAAACAAATTAAAGATCGTTTCTCGTTGCCTGTAATATTTTTGACGGCTTATGCCGATGATACCACGTTAAACAAGGCGAAAATCACTGAGCCTTACGGATATATCATCAAACCGTTCAGAGAAAAAGAGCTGCAAACAACTATTGAAATGGCACTTTACAAATACGAGAGGGACGAAGAGATGAAGAAAGAACGCGATTTGTATCACTCTCTGATTGAGAACAAAGAATCAAAAGATTCTATTTTCGTACGTGCTGATTACAGACTGAACAAGATCAATTTTGATGACATATTTTATGTGGAAGCATTGAAGGATTATGTAGTCATCAATACCAGCGATAATAGCTATACGACGCACACAACAATGAAAGAAATGGTCCGGATTCTTCCGGCAAAGGACTTTGTAAGAATACACCGTTCATTCATTGTGAACCTGAACAAAATATTCTCCATTAAATACCCTGACCTGGTAATTGAAGGTAAAATGAAGGTATTGCCCATCGGAGGCCTATACCGAAAAGAACTGTACAGCAGGTTAAACCTGATTTAAAATTTAAAAAGCGCCATCCGGCGCTTTTTTTTATCCATATGTTTTAATGAATCCCGGTTTTTACCGATCATTATTCTGTTTCTGCCAATTCAAAATCGAGTTCCTTCTTTAGAAAATCAGCCCGCTTGATACGGATTCTTACCGGACTGCCAAGCTTGTATTCTTTCCTGGTGTTGTTTCCGATCACACGGAAATTTTCTTCATCAAGAAAATAATAATCATCTGCCATATCGCGCAACCGGACCATCCCCTCACAACGGTTTTCTTTGATTTCTACATAAATCCCCCACTTAGAAACGCCGGATATCAGACCGTCAAAAACTTCACCGATTTTATCCGCCATAAATTCTACCTGCTTGTATTTTACCGATTCTCTTTCAGCTATCTGAGACAACCGTTCCATTTGTGATGCGTGTTGACAAAGCTCTTCATAAATATCCTTATCGACAGAAGCAGAACCGTTTTCATAAGCGTGTAACAAACGATGGACCATCATATCCGGATAACGCCTGATTGGTGATGTAAAATGGGTATAATGGTCGAATGCCAGTCCGTAATGGCCTATGTTTACCGTTGAATATTCCGCTTTTGCCATCGTCCGGATAGTAAGGGTTTCAATCATATTTTCCTCGCCCTTGCCCCGTGTGTCGTACAAAAGGCGGTTAAACGATTTAGCAATGTTGTTGCGTGTATCGGTTTTGATCTTATAGCCCAGTTTTTCAACAAAAGTGGCAAGCGTATTCAACTTTTCCGGATTTGGAATGTCGTGAACGCGGTAGACAAAGGTTTTTGGTTTTTGTTTTCCGCCGGGCTTGCCAATTTTTTCTGCAACTGCTTTGTTGGCGAGCAACATAAACTCTTCAATGAGCTTGTGCGCCTCTTTCTGATCCTTAAAAAAGACCTCCAATGGCTTGCCTTCGTCATCCAGTTTAAACTTTACCTCTTGTCGCTCAAAATCTATTGCACCCTGTCGCATTCGGCGATCCCTGATTTTTGCAGCCATACTGTTCAACACATCAATCTCTTCCTTGTAGATTCCTTGTCCGGATTCGATGATTTTTTGAACCTCCTCATAATTGAATCGGTGATTGCTGTTAATGATGGTTTTGCCAATCCATTTTTTCAGGATACGTGCCTGATCATTGATCGTAAAGACAACCGAATAACAAAGCTTGTCTTCATTTGGCCGGAGTGAACAAACCATATTTGATAATTTTTCCGGAAGCATAGGAATGGTACGGTCTACCAGGTAAATAGATGTTGCACGCTGGCGTGCCTCGCTTTCCAGTATGCCTTCTTGTTGGACGTAATGGGTTACGTCGGCAATATGGACCCCAATTTCCCAGGTGTTGTCGTCTGTTTTTTTGACCGACAAAGCATCATCAAAATCTTTTGCATCCTCTGGATCTATTGTAAAAGTGGTTACATCCCTGAAATCCCTTCGCTGTGAAATCTCTTTTTTGGTGATGTCTACAGGGATTTGGTCTGCAGCCTTTTCCACCTCCGGCTGAAAGCGGGACGGCAGGTTATATTCTGCGAGAATGGCATGCATTTCAACTTCGTTATTGCCCGGCTGGCCCAAAACCTCTACCACTCGTCCGAAAGGATTCTTAGAGGGTGGCGACCAGTCGATAATTTCAGCAATAACCTTCTCCCCTTCCTTTGCTTTGTTCATGTTTTCAGGTGCAATGAAAATATCAACCGGCATCGATTTGCTGTCTGGCAGTAAAAATGCATAATTATTGGTGCGCTGAATAACCCCGACAAATCTGTTTTTAGAGCGTTTCAGTATCTTAATGATCTCACCCTCAATTTTTTGGTTTTTACGCCTCGGAAACAAACGCACTTTTACCACATCACCGTCAAGGGCATATCCGGTATCATTAGACGAAACGCGCACGTCATCAAGCAGATCATCCGTGATCACATATGCCTTTCCGGTTTGCTTCATATCCACAACGCCTTCAACAAACGGACCAATTTGCTTCTGCTTTTCAAGATGTGCCGGACTCATTTTGAATTTTCCCTTGTATGCCTCTATCAAAATGCCCTCTTTGGCCAAAGAATATAGAATACCCGATAAATATTTCTTGTATTCCTTTCCTTTATCGCCAAGAGCCTTAGCAAGCTGTTTATAATTATATACCTGCCTGGGAGTTGACTCAAAGACGCCAACCGCCATTTCTTTTAATTGTTCTTTGATCTTTTCTTTTTTTGCTGCCATAAAATTTTATGTTATTTTCCTGAATGCTTTATTTATGAATTTTTATACAAGAAAGGCTTGCAAATTTCGTAATTTCGTAGGTTGAGTAAATAATAAACAATCGCTAAATATATGTCTGCTTCTTTTGAAATATTGCTTCAAAAACTGGATCGGTTTATCCGACGATACTATCTAAATCAGTTGATTAAAGGTAGTCTTTTTTTTGGAGCCGGCCTGTTCATTCTGTTTATTCTTTTCATAAGTTTTGAATATTTTGGTTATTTGAGCACGAATGCCCGGTTTGTTTTATTTTACAGCTTTTTGTTGTTTAACTTATTTGTATTTATCAGGTATGTGTTGATTCCTTTAACAGGAATGATGCGTATTGGACGGAAAATCGGTCCGGAACAGGCTGCTACAATCATAGGAAAACATTATCGTAATGAGCTTAATGATAAAATAACCAATGTATTACAGCTTAAATACTATCTTGAAAAGAATCCGGAAAATGCTGCCCTGATCATTGCAGGAGTAGAACAAAAAACAAAGCAAATTCTCCCCCTGCCCTTTCAGCGCGCCATCCCACTAAAAGGAAACCTGAGGTTTCTTCCTTATTTTCTGGTTCCCTTGCTTTTTGTTGGTGTTTTCTTTATGATCCAACCAACTTTTATTCTCGAACCGGCCACCAGGATTGTGCAATATGACACCCATTTTGAGCGCCCCAGGCCATTTGATATCGAACTGATATCTGAACCGAACGCTTTCCGGCATGATGATGTTGAAATTGTTGTGAGGGCCGTAGGACAGGTTTATCCTGCAACTGCCAATATAAGAATCAATGGCGGTAATTTTCGCATGAATGAAGAAAAGACGGGCGTGTTTTCCAGAACAGTGCGGAATGTGCAGGATGATTTGTATTTTTTTATTGATGCCCAGGGATTCAGCTTTGGTCCATTTGCTGTAAATGTGTTTGAAAAGCCGTCAATCAGCCATTTTCATATCGATATTGAGTATCCTGAATATACAGGATTGAGTGATGATTCCTACTCAAACATGGGAGACCTCACTGCCATTAGGGCTTCCAGAATTAAATACACTTTTTATACCAATGCAAACAGTGAAATTCTGTTTAAAAAAGAGGGTGAAGAATTGCCTTCTGAAACAATAAGAACAGGTGTATTCCAGGTTGAAACCACTGCCAATGAATCTTTTGAGTATACTGTTTTTGCGTTTAACGAAGAACAAGGTAAAGGAGACAGCCTGAGGTATTATGTCAATGTACAGGCCGATGCCCATCCAAGAATTGCTGTAGAAGAACACAGGGATGATGTATTGCTGGCCCATCTGTTTTATCGTGGTACCATTGAGGATGACTTTGGCTTTACCAGGCTTGTTTTTAATTATCGAACATTGGATCAACGACAAATTACCCGGGGTGAGCAGGTTGATTTTTTCACAGAAGAGGTTGAAATAGAGCCCAATCTTCGAAATCAGACATTTTACTACCACTTTGATTTACAAAGTATTTATGTACAGCCCGGGGAAACGGTAGAGATATTCTTTAAGGTCTTTGACAATGATGCCATATATGGCCCCAAGAGCTCCAGGAGCCAACTGTTTACATATTATATTCCCACGGAAGAGGAGATTCTCGCCGAACAAAGAGCTACGGACGAACAGGTTGAACAAGGCCTGAGCGACGGTATCGGAGAAGTACAGCAAGCCAGAGATCAGATTGATGAACTTAGAAAGCAACTGCTTGACAGCGATCAGCTTGGCTGGGAACAACGGGAAATGCTACAGGAATTGCTTAATAAAAAGGAATCTATGGAGCAGATGGTGCAGGAGCTGGCAGACCAGAAAAAAGATACCGATACACGCTCAGAGCAATTCCGGGAAAATAACGAAAGAATTAAAGAGAAACAGGAAGAATTGCAACAGCTGTTTGATGAGGTATTAACCGATGAGCTTAAGGAGCTTTTTGATATGATTCGGGAGGAACTGGATAACCTTAACCGGGACCAGGTTTATGAAATGCTGGAAAAAATGGAGTTTGAATTCAGGGATCTGGAGCACCAAATGGACAGAACACTTGAAATGTTCAGACAGTTTGCAATGGAACGCATGCTTCAGGAAAGCATTGAAAGGTTGGATCACCTCGCAGAGCAGCAAGAAAGTTTGAAGGACCAGACCGCGGGGGAGGGAGAATCAGATGAAATTTTAGAAGAACAGGAAGATATAAAGGATGCATTTGAAGCTGTGCAGGATATGTTGGAAGAATTTCGGGAAACAAACGAAAAACTGCAACGACCCAAAGATCTGATGGAAACCGGTGAGTTTGAAGATAGCATCTTACAGGACCTTCAAGACGCTATTGATCAGATGAATATGGATAACAGAAATATGGCCGTACCTTCACAGGAAGATGCTGGAAATAAGATGCAGGAATTGTCACAAATGCTGATGGATATGCAACAGGATTTGTTTCAAAAGCAACTTGCCGAAGACGCGAGAGCCATTCGTATGTTGCTGGAAAACCTTTTGCGATCCAGCTTTTCACAGGAAGAGCTGATGCTTGAAACCCGCCAGGCAAACGTGAACGATCCCGGATATTTAGAAATGATTCGCGACCAGCGCAAGATTCAAAGTGATTTGCAGATGGTTGAAGATAGTCTCATCGCCCTTAGTAAGCGACAAATGGCAATCAAACCATTTGTAAACAGGGAAATTGCCGAGATTCACCTGCAAACGGATGAAACAATTAACCTGATGATTAACAGGCGTCGCCACCAGGCAGCTACCCGGCAGCAGCTGATAATGACCCACGTGAACAATCTGGCCCTGATGCTGAATGAAAGCCTTCAGGAGATCCAGGACCAAATGGGAATGGGTCAGGGTATGGGTGATGATAGTCAGGCCGGAGAGGGCGCTCCTTCGTTTGAGGATTTGGGCGAAATGCAGGAAATGCTCAATGAAATGTTGCAGCAAATTCGCGATGGACAACAACCTATACCAGGCGAGACCGGTGAACCCGGTATGTCAATGAGTGAACAAATGGCCCGGATGGCCGCTGAACAGGAAGCGGTTCGAAATCAACTTAAAAAGTTGACAGATGAAATGCGAAACGAGGGTCGTGAAGTTGGAGAAGACCTGGATCAGCTGCAAAGGGATATGGAAAGATCAGAACTTGAGATGCTCAGAAAGCAGCTGTCTGCACAAACAATGATGCGCCAGGAGGAGATTCTGACCAGATTGCTGGAACATCATCAGGCAGAGCTGCGGAGGGAACAGGAGGAAAGAAGAGAAGGAACAACTGCAAAAGATTACGATTTGAGTAACCCTGAGGAAATTTTTGAGTATAATAGAATAAGAGAGCGCGAAGTTGATATGTTGCGTAGCCTTCCGCCCGGATTACGACCCTTTTACAGGTCACTTGTAGAACAATATTTTCTGTATGTAGACTGATATGAAAAATAAATTCCTTGAAAGAAAAATACGAATAAAAGCACAACCAGGGGAGTTGAATAAACTTGAAGCTTTTATCGAGAAGATATGTGATGATTTTCACGTGTATGATACGTATTATGGCAATATCGTTGCATCAAATACATTCGCGTTCGAAATGTGTATAGAACGCGCACCCGATAAGCCATTTTATTTTGACATTTGCTTTACCAAAAAGCCAACCGGAATGTTTTTTGCATTAAAAATCCATGATTATTTTCTGGATTTTGCGAAGCAATATGAGATTGTAAAGGGTTTAAATGTTGATGATACAGAAGCATTTGGTGGCGAATTGGAGAAAATGATGATGCTGCGGTTGTTGAGTGATGAAATCATTCTAAACGCCGAGGAGGAAAGCCTGACAATGGTCTTTCATATCACCGGTGTCAATGAAATGTTGACCAATCAGCGAATCGAGTTGTTGCAGCAATATTATGCAAAGCTGCAAATAGAAGTAAAACAATGAAATGGAACAGCAACCCAATCACCTGAATGTTTTATTCAGCTTTGAAGGAACCATTATTGAAGATTTTAATGAAGAAAGAGCCAGCGAATGGATAGTGGATGTTATTAAACGGGAGGGAAGTAATGCAGCGTTTATCCAGATTGTTTTTTGTAATGACGAATACCTGCTTGACATCAATCAGAAATATTTGAATCACGATACCTTTACAGATATCATTACCTTTAATTACAATGATGAATTTGATGGCATCGGTGGAGATATTTTTATCAGCATTCCCCGAATTAGGGATAATGCGGTAACTTACCGGCAAAGTTTTGAGGAAGAATTGCACAGGGTCATCATCCACGGCGTTTTACATCTCTTAGGATATGATGATCAGGATGATACATCCAGAGAAGAGATGCGTGCAAAAGAGAATTATTACCTATCTTTGCTTCTTTAAAAGAAATATTAAAATATGCTTATAGATCGCTACGATGTTATTGTAGTAGGCGGAGGTCATGCCGGGTGTGAAGCTGCAGCTGCTGCCGGAAAACTTGGCTCACGGGTGTTGTTGATTACTATGAATATCTCAGCTTTGGCAAAAATGTCATGCAATCCTGCCATGGGCGGAGTTGCTAAAGGACAGATAATCAGAGAGATAGATGCACTTGGGGGATTAAGTGGCATTGTAACGGATCACACAATGATTCAGTTTAGGATGTTGAACAGAAGCAAGGGTCCTGCAATGTGGTCACCACGTGCCCAAAGCGATCGAAATCGTTTTTCAATAAAGTGGCAAGAGTTATTAACTGAAATACCGAATGTGCACTTATGGCAGGATTCTGTTGACGGTTTACTATATGAGCGCAATCAAGTAATTGGAGTTCATGGAAGATTGGCCGGTAAAATTTATTCGGATTCTGTAATCATCACCAGTGGCACTTTTTTAAATGGTAAAATCCATATTGGAAAAAGCAATTTTTCCGGGGGCAGATTGGGGGAGGAGGGAGCGAGTGGCTTAACTGCTGATTTGAGAAGTCGTGGCATCGAATCACTGCGCCTTAAAACCGGAACGCCAGTACGTGTAGACAAACGCTCAGTTGATTTTTCTTCAATGATTCCGCAGGATGGTGACATACCTCCCGGCAGGTTTTCTTTTACCGAAACACCTGCCGTAAAGGATCAAATGAAGTGTTATTTATGCTATACGAACGAAACGGTACACAGCATATTAAAAGAAGGTTTCGAAGATTCGCCCTTATTTGAAGGTCGAATTCAGGGCACCGGACCCAGATATTGTCCGTCGATTGAGGATAAACTCGAACGATTTTCTGAAAGAGACAGGCATCAATTGTTCGTTGAGCCGGACGGCCGTGAAAGTCCTGAATTATATATCAATGGATTTTCATCGAGTCTACCGATCGAAGTTCAATACAGGGCATTAAAAGCGATCCCCGGCTTTGAGAAATCTCGAATTCTACAGCCCGGATATGCCATTGAGTATGATTACTTTCCTCCGCAACAACTTAATTTCTCGCTTGAAAGCAAGATCATAGATAATCTTTATTTTGCCGGACAGGTAAACGGAACAACCGGTTATGAAGAGGCTGCGGCGCAGGGATTAATAGCCGGAATCAATGCCCACCGAAAAATGAATCAGCAATCTCCGATTGTTCTTAAACGTTCAGAAGCTTATATTGGCGTACTTATTGATGACCTTGTTACAAAAGGAACCCAGGAACCCTACCGGATGTTTACCAGTCGGGCAGAATTCCGGATACTTCTCCGGCAGGATAATGCAGATCAAAGACTAACACCCATAGGATATGATATCGGACTCGCTGATGAATCCCGTTATAAACGGCTTAACGAAAAGCTTGGTTTGATTCGTGAAGTCTTAAAATACTTAAATGTTACGAGTGTAGCGCCTGATAAAATAAATGCTTTTTTAGAAGCTTCCAATACGTCACCTATTGAACGAAAAACCAAATACGCCAACCTTGTATTACGTCCCCAGGTTAGTCTAAACAACTTGATAGAATACGATGAAGAGCTAAGGTCTGACATAAGCAAACTAACCGCGGATCTTTCACTACTGAATGAATCCGTTGAATCTGCTGAAATACAAATGAAGTATTCAGGCTACCTGGAGAAAGAGCGCGAGGTTGCAGAAAAAATTAATCGTCTTGAAAATATTGTCATTCCAAAGCGAACCAATTACATGAATTTTTCTGCAATGAGTATGGAAGCACGAGACAAATTGAGCAAAATCAAGCCTGATAATATTGGTCAGGCCTCTCGGATAAGTGGAATTACACCTGCTGACATTTCTGTTTTACTTGTTCATTTAGGAAGATAGTGTTCCACGTGGAACAATTAAGGATATGGAAGAGTTAAATCATTGCCTTATATGCCGTAAGTCGCTGATTAGCAACCATAAAGAGCCCGAACGAATGCTTTTTTTGGTTGCCGGGGATGCGCTTGTTTCGAAAAAGAAGTTTAAAATTGAAGCATGTCCATTTTGTGGGTTTCTGTTTACCAATCCCCGTCCGACTCAAAACGAGATCAAGGCATATTATCATTCTGAAGCGTACATTTCCCATACAGAAAAGAAACAATCATTAAGGGATCGCTTGTACTTTTATGTACAAAAAATAATGTTAGCGAAAAAATTCAGATTGTTAAATAAACATACAAATCCCAAACAACGCAAACTGCTTGATTATGGCTGTGGCAGTGGAACATTTCTCAAGGAATCTGTGATAAGAGGGTATGATTCAGTAGGATATGAACCCGAGCAAATTGCCAGAAAGAAAGCACAGGCCAAGGGCCTGCTTGTTGCCGACAGAAACGAAAAAGTGCTTGGCATTGATACACAAGCTTATGATATAATAAGCCTTTGGCATGTTCTGGAGCATCTTCATGAGTTCCCTTCAATTTTGAATGATTTTTATACAAAATTAAGTCCGGATGGGATTTTGCTGATAGCCGTACCAATGGCTGAAAGCGCGGATGCTGTTTATTACAAAAACAATTGGGCGGGGTGGGATCTGCCACGGCATTTGTTTCACTTTACCCGGGAAAGCCTTGTAAAAAGCTGTAATCAAGCCGGTTTTAAACTGATTCAGAATAAAGGGATGCCTTTTGACAGCTATTATGTTTCATGGCTTAGTGAACAACAAATAAACAACCCCATGGCACCTATAAAAGCTTTTTTGATAGGAACGTGGTCAAATGCCAAGGCCATTATTGGCAAAACACCCTGGAGCAGTGAAATTTTTGTCTTCAGGAAAACAGGTAGGGGGTAGTTGGTTTAATCGTTGAATCGTTGAATCGTTGAATCGTTGATTTGTTTAATGGGTGAATGGATGAATGGATGAATGGTTGAATGGATGAATGGGTGATTGGTTGAATGGATGATTGGTTGAATGGATGATTGGTTGAATGGATGATTGGTTGAATGGATGATTGGTTGAATGGATGAATGGTTGAATGGATGAATGGAT
>SKSI01000110.1 GCA_007123065.1 Bacteroidales bacterium | reverse complement strand
CACCCTTTGTTTCTTCTTTGTAGAAGCGAAGATTTTCCAATAAAAGAACCTGTCCGGGTTTCAGTTCGGCTGCTGCCTCACGTGCAGATTCACCAATACAATCGTCTGCAAACAGCACATCACATCCAATTAGTTTTGCAAGATGCTCTTTCAGGTGACGCAGGGAAAATTTGTCTTCAGGTCCTTCTTTCGGACGACCAAGGTGTGACATAAGTATCACAGACCCGTTGCCATCCAGTATCTTTTTTATGGTTGGGACAGCGGCACGCATCCTGGAGTCGTCCGTAATTTGCAATTCAGCGTTCAGGGGCACATTGAAATCCACACGGATCAATACTTTTTTTCCTGAAAAATCAAAGTTGTCTATACGATTCATAGTTCATTCAGTTTAAAATTCAGTTGGTCTGTTTAAATAGAATTCCTTCGTTCAGACCCGAAAAAAAGACTATTTTTGTTTATATGCAAAGGTAATGATTTTTGATTTTACATCACAGCCTGATAATTAGCCATTTTTGCAGTATATTATAAAAACACATTATAAGACAATTAATTATGATTGCATTTCCTGAAACGGTAAACAGCAAGTTACCCAACACCGGTACATCCATCTTTGCCGTGATGACCCAGATGGCCAAAGCGCACGATGCCATCAATTTGTCACAAGGATTTCCTGACTTTGAAGTATCACCGATACTCATCGAGTTGGTTGCAAAACATATGCGCGAAGGCCACAATCAATATGCACCCATGCCGGGGGTGCCCGAACTCCGCGAAGTAATCGCGGAAAAAACCGCCAACCTGTATGGCATTCAATATGATCCTGAACATGAGATCACAGTTACAGCAGGTGCAACACAAGCCATCTATGCCGCAATCTCTGCTTTTGTGCGCGACGAGGATGAAGTGATCGTCTTTGAACCTGCTTACGACAGTTATGTGCCGGCAATCAAGCTCAACGGAGGAATTGCTATCAGCTGCAAGCTGGTAGCTCCGGATTTCCGGATCGACTGGCAGGATGTACGACACCTGATCAACAACCGGACAAAAATGATCATTATTAACTCACCACACAATCCTACCGGCAGTGTGCTAAGACCCGAAGACCTGGAAGAACTGGAGCGAATCGTCAGGAATACCGGCATCCTGATTCTTAGCGATGAAGTGTATGAGCATATCATTTTTGAGGGCAAACGCCACGAAAGTGTGTGCCTATACCCTAACCTGGCAGACAGAAGCCTTATAACCTGCTCATTCGGAAAGACATTTCACGCAACGGGTTGGAAAACAGGGTACTGTATCGGTCCAGCCAATTTAATGAAAGAGTTTCGAAAAACACATCAGTTTATGGTGTTCTGTTCCAACACACCGGTACAACACGCGCTGGCGGAATTTCTAAAAGAACCTGAAAACTATAATGGACTCGGACCTTTTTATCAAACAAAGAGAGACTTTTTTCTTCAAGCGCTCGATGGATCCAGATTCAAGTTCATACCTGCCGAAGGGACGTATTTTCAACTTCTGGACTACAGTGCAATCAGCGATTATGATGAGATGGCCTTTGCCGAATGGCTGACCAAAGAACACAAAGTTGCCGGAGTCCCGACATCATCCTTTTACCATAAACCTCATAACAATCATTTTTTACGTTTTTGTTTCGCGAAGTCTGAAGAAACATTACAAAATGCAGCTGATATCCTATGCAAAATTTAATTGTAAGCCTGATACAGTCTGACCTTATCTGGGAAGACAGAGCACAAAACTTAACAAACTTTACGCAACAAATCAGAGCGATTGAAGAAGCCACCGACCTGATCTTGTTGCCGGAGATGTTTACCACAGGCTTCGCCATGGAGCCACAAAAGCTGGCAGAACCGATGGGAGGCCCTACCATGCAATGGATGCACCGGATGGCAACAGAAAAAAACTGTGTGTTGGCAGGCAGCTTTATCATAAAAGAGAACAACAACTTTTTCAACCGGCTGATTTGGATGCGCCCGAATGGCAGTTATGAATATGTTGACAAGAAACATCTCTTCACCTTTGCCGGGGAAAACAAACATTACACCCCGGGTAACAGAAAGATTATTGTTGAGATAAAAGGCTGGAAAATTATGCCTTTGATCTGCTATGACCTGCGCTTTCCGGTCTGGAGCAAGAACCGGCATGACTCAGAAAAAGGATTTGATTACGATTGCATGATCAATGTAGCCAACTGGCCAGACAAACGAAGCCATGTCTGGCGCATATTGCTCATGGCCCGCGCCCTTGAGAATCAGGCGTATGTGATCGGGATTAACAGAATAGGAACCGATGGAAACAATATCGGTTATTCAGGTGATTCTGCTGTGATCAGTCCTAAAGGGGAAAACCTCTCAAACATTGCTCCCAATAAAGAACAAGTTGAAACGGTAGTTCTTTCACGCTGCGAATTAGACAGCTTCAGAGACAATTTCAAGGTCTGGGCCGACTGGGACAGATTTAAAATAGTTTAGGATTTAAGATTGAGAAGGGCAGCACACCATCTAATCAATCACCTCCAACTTCAGGTTTTCTATAATGAATTTTTGTCTTTCAGGTGTGTTTTTACCCATGTAAAAACTGAGGATTTCGTTAAGGCTTAAATCTTTGCGCAGAATGACAGGGTCAAGTCTTATGCTTTTGCCAATAAAGTGGCTGAACTCATCGGGTGATATCTCCCCAAGCCCTTTAAAACGGGTGATTTCTGGTTGGCCTTTGAGTTTTTTTACTGCAGTCTGCCTTTCCTGTTCATTGTAACAATAGATGGTTTCTTTCTTATTGCGGACCCTGAACAAGGGCGTTTGCAGTATATACAGATGGCCATTGCGCACCAGATCGGGAAAAAACTGCAGGAAGAAGGTAAGCAGCAGCAAGCGGATATGCATCCCGTCCACATCGGCATCGGTTGCCACAACCACGTTGTTATAGCGTAACTCCTCGATGCTTTCCTCAATATTCAGAGCCGCCTGCAGCAGGTTAAACTCTTCGTTTTCGTATACGATCTTCTTGGTCAGACCGTAGCTGTTGAGAGGTTTGCCCTTCAGACTGAAAACCGCTTGTGTATTTACATCCCTTGCTTTCGTAATGGAACCGCTGGCAGAATCTCCCTCGGTGATAAACAAAGTGGTTTCAAGTCGTTGTGGATGGTTGTCATTATAATGAACGCGGCAGTCGCGCAGCTTTTTGTTGTGAAGGCTGGCTTTCTTAACCCTTTCCCTGGCCAGTTTCTTAATGTTGGCCATAGCCTTCCTGTCCTTTTCTGACTGCAGAATTTTTTTCAGCAGCGCATCAGCCACTTCAGGATGCATATGCAAATAATTGTCAAGACGCCTTTTCAGAATGTCTCCAATGTAGTTCCTGATGGTCTGTCCGCCCGGCTCTATATGCTGTGAGCCAAGTTTTGTTTTGGTTTGTGACTCAAAAACAGGTTCCTGCACCTTGATACTGAAAGCAACAATCAATGATGTTTTGATGTCGTTTGCATCAAAATCTTTTTTGTAAAATTCCCTGATGGTTTTGTTCAGCGACTCTCTGAAAGCAGCCTGATGGGTACCCCCCTGCGTGGTGTGCTGACCATTTACAAAAGAATAATACTCTTCACTGTATTGGCTTGTGCTGTGCGTGAATGCAAACTCCAGTTCATTGTCCTGGACATGGATTATGGGATAGCAAGTAGGTGTATCGATATTTCTGGACAGCAGGTCCATCAGACCGTTCTGAGAATAAAGCTTTCGGCCGTTAAAGATGATGGTCAGTCCACGGTTGAGAAATACATAATTCCACAACAGCTGTTCGATGTATTCATCAATAAAGCGAAATTTTCCAAAAATGGTCTCGTCGGGTTCAAAAACAACCAGGGTACCTGTCCGCTCATGGCTTTCAGCCGGATCAAAATCATGAACCAGCTTCCCTCCGGCAAACTCCGCGGTCTTTAGTTTTCCTTCACGGATAGACTTAATCTCGAAGGAGCTGGACAACGCGTTTACGGCTTTCGTACCGACACCATTCAGTCCAACAGTTTTTTTAAACACCTTGCTGTCGTATTTCGCACCCGTGTTGATTCTTGAAACACAGTCAACCACTTTGCCAAGAGGTATTCCACGCCCAAAATCACGCACGCTGACCTGACGCTCATTTATTTGAACCTCAATGGTCTTCCCAAACCCCATGATAAATTCATCAATGGCATTATCAATCACCTCTTTGATCAGGACATAAATACCATCATCCTGTGATGCACCGTCGCCCAGTTTGCCGATATACATCCCGGGGCGAAGCCGGATATGCTCTTTCCAGTCGAGGGTACGTATGGTATCTTCGGAATAGTTTTCTTTCATTTCGGGATTATTTATTCCTGCAAATTTAACTGATTTTTATCAATCAAAAATGCCGTCAGCTAACCCTAAACGGGATTGTAAAGTAAAAACCGGCTATTGGGTAAGTTTATAGATCACCTGAAGCAGTTCATTTTCATCTACGGGTTTGCTTATATATTCATCCATACCTGCTTCAAAGAACCGCTCCTTGTCTTCGGGGTTGGCATAGCCGGAAATTGCCAGGATAGGGACACTTTCTTTTTCTGTTTCGGTACTTCGGATTTTTTGAGCCGTTTCAAAACCATCCATCTTCGGCATTTGCCCATCCAACACCACCAGATGGTATTTTCCAGCAGCGTATAATGCCATCGCATCCAAACCGTTATAGGCAGTATCCACATCCCACCCCTGAGATCTGAGAAATCCGGCGAGGTACATTTGATTGATCGTGTCATCTTCTGCAAGAAGGATCTTAAGTTTCCTTTCAGGAGCAGTAAAAAAAGTTTCAGGAGCAATATAAGGAGTTTCAGGCTCTTCAACCACAGCAGTCTCCTTCGTCTGCGGAGGGACAGATATTGTTTTGCTGGTGTTTAATATTTCGTTCAGTTCCCTTTCGGCTGCTATCCGGCGTATGATCTGCTGAATAAAAAGATGTAAAACTTCATAGATTATTTCACCTTTCGGAAGAACTTCTATAAAGTCTGAATCAGAAAAAACGGCCTCTGTACTTTTATACTCTTCAGAATCAACGAGCACAATGCAGCTAGCAACGGAGTTGGCTTCGCAGAGGGTTAGGATCGCCTCATGCAGGGTGAGGTGCTCAGGGGGAGATATCAGCACATAAAGCAAATGATTGTGCTGTAATTTCGACCAGTTGATGGCTGCTTCCACGTCAAAAAAGCCCCTGTTGGAGTATTTTCCTTTATTGAGCAGTTTTTGAAGATGTGCGTTTATGGCAACATCCGCTGCAACAACTACTATTTCAGGTTTTTCCAAAGAATAAGATAATTTGCGATCCATTTGTTTGCTATAACAGTTCTTCGAAATTTCTCTACTTGCTCTCCTGATTTAAAACAAACGATAAATATACAACTATCCTTTAATTCTTGTCATACAATAAATAAAAAAAACCGCCCGTACGAGCATGTACGGGCGGTCATGAAATCAAGCAGGTGTTACTATTCGAGGAAAGTAACAACAAATCTGTTGTGTGAGGTTGAGTCAGCTTCTTCGCCATAGAAGAATCCCATGTTGTAACCTGCAGAATTGCTTTCAAGATACAATTCAAGGATCAGGTTACCGGCTGTTCCTCCCGGGATTGGCTGGATACGCAATGTATCGTGACCTGCTCCGATAGGATACGTAAGGACCGGACCATGTTCAAATTCAAAGTCCACGTCTTCGATGGCAACAACACCTTCATCGCTCTCTTCCTTATAACCGATTGTAACGGTTACCTGATCACCGGCTTCAGCTGCAACATATACAGGAATATTAAGCGGTGTGGGAGAGTTTTTGGAGATATTGGCTGATACTCCTTCAAAGGCGACGAAAAAGTCTTCCGCAGGAAGGAGGATCTCGTCTTCATCACAGGAAATCATTACAAATGGCACTACAAGAACCATTAAGATTAACAATATTTTTTTCATAATATGATATTTTTTTTCTGGTTTAATATTGATTTACCTGATGGCTTAGTAGCCCGGATTCTGAACCATTTTTATGTTCGCATCCATTTCGCCTTGCGGAATGGGCCATACCCAGCGATAGTTGTCGGGTTCGATAACGAGGTTATCGAAAGGTCCGGTTCCGGTTTGCGGGTTACGCTGGAATCCTTCTCCTCTTCTTCTGAGGTCAAACCAACGGCTACCTTCCAGTACCATTTCTTTTCTTCTTTCGTCATAAATGGCTTCGAGCAATGCACCGCCTGACAGATCGCTGTGCGAGTATCCATCAATACGTGCAGTTCTGATTGCACTGAGATCGGCATTAGCCAGAGCACCCTGTCCGTCTTCAGCATAAGCTTCAGCACGAATCAGGTACATTTCAGATGCACGGAACACCTTCATCAGGTTCATTCCCCTTTGTGTAAAGTTGGGGTTGTCGTGGGGGTATTTAATAAAGGCTGTAACGGGAGGTATGGCAGAAACAGGAACATCTTCAAGGAAGAAAGCTCCATGCCGCACATCGTTGTCCTTATCATACATAGCAACCAAATCATCAGCCGGCACATAGTCGATGCGCCAGTTGTAGTTCGGTGGCAGTGGTGGGTTGCCGCCAACGAAGTTGGAGCCAAGGTTCAAAGCATTGGCAAATTCAGTTGGATGAACTGCCATAACCCAAATAATCTCATCACCACCATTCGGATCACCATCACTTTGCCAGATATCTGCATATTCCTGGCCACTGGAAAGAGGCACTACATCAATAACTTCTGTTGCATAGGTAATGGCATTCTGCCAATCACCCATTTCGTGGTACACTCTTGCAAGCAGTGAATTCAAAGCATTGACCCCCAAATAACGCCTGTGGCGGTTTTGAGTGATAAGATCACGTGCTTCATGCAATTCTTCCAATACAAATGTATATACATCAGCAACGGTATTGCGCTCTTTTTCCTCGAGATTTTCAACAGTTACGATTGGCACACCAAGGTCGGATGCAGGATTTCCCTGACGATAAGGTTTGCCAAATACGCGTACCAGGTCGAAATGAGCCAGTGCACGGAGTGCTTTCGCCTCACCGAGGATTTGATTTCGTTCCTGTTCTGTTCCTTCCTCAAGATTATCAAAGTTATTGATGAGGTTTGATGAACGGGTTGCAACTCTGTATGCTACCAGCCAAAGGTTGGTGCCTTCGCCGGTACCTGATTGAATCTGCCATCCATACTGGGTTCCCCATTGGTTGGTAAATCCTTCAACGGCATACGCATCGGAAACAGACACATCGAAGTTCATCATCATGTTCTTGCCCCAGTAAGGACCTTGCCTCACGGTAGCATAGACACCGTTCAGTGCTGCTTCAAAATCGCCGAGGGTCTCAAAGGCCTCCACGTCCGCGATAGCATCCGGGGGAGTCAGTTCAAGAAAATCATCACCGCAGGCAGTAACAAAAAATACTGCCATCAGTGCGAATATTATTTTTTTTGTTCTATTCATCATATATATTTTTTTTGGGATTATAACCCGGTTATACATCATTTTTTCTTACAAACCAATGTCAATACCAAAGGTTATAGTTCTTGTAGCCGGATACGCGCTAAGCTCAGTAGCAAAAGGATACTCAGGATCGAATCCGGTGTACCCGGTAAGCGTCCAAAGGTTCTGGCCTTGTACATAAAGACGGATACTTTGCAAACGTGCGCTCTGAACGATCTCGGCTGGAATTGTATACGCCAGTGTAAGGTTTCTTAAACGCAGGAATGAGGCATCTTCCAGGAATCTGGTATCAAATATGGAAGCAGGCACTGTACCGTAAACAGGGTAAGCAACATTCTGTCCGGGCTCTTTCCAGTAGTCAAGAACATCTGCTGACTGGTTGTAGGCACCGAAATTACTTTGGTTTGCGATAAAGTACTTGGTGTTGTTCACCATCCACCTGTCAAGCACAAATGTGAAGAAAGCATTTAACTGGAAGTTTCCAAATACAATGTTGTTGGTAAAACCACCAAAATAAGGTGCGTGGTAAGACTTACCTTCCAAAATTTGTTTGTCACCATCGCGGTGTTGATTTGTCAGGTTACCATGCTCATCATACCAGAGTGGCCTGCCGTTTGCGGGATTTACACCTGCAAATTCATTGTAATAGAATGTACCAAGAGGATGGCCTTCTTTAACAATGGTTACACCACTAACAAACTCCTCAACATCCAGATAGAGCTCATCAATGTTATTTTGGTTGTAGGTAAAGTTACCACTGAAATTCCAGACAAAGTTATTGGCACGTACAATATCCACGTTACCGCTGAGCTCAAGACCGCGGTTGGTCATCTGACCTACGTTTCTCCTTTCGGATGTAAAGCCGGAAGTACGGGTAACAGGCATCAGCAGAAGCATGTCGCTGGTAACCCTGTTATATACCTCAAGAGTCAGACCAACACGATCCACAAATCTTGATTCAACAGCAAAGTTTACTGATTGACTTTGCTCCCATGTCAGGGTCGGGTTTGCCGGCCTGATGGGTGCACTGCCAGGAAACTGGTCATAGGAAAGACCTACTGAGTAGAGGCCAAGGTGATCGTAGTTACCGATCTGGTAGTTACCGGTGGTACCAATGCTTGTACGAAAACGCAATTCAGTCAGCCATTCGGTATTGGCAAGAAAGTCTTCGCGCTTGGCATTCCAGCTTAAACCAACACTCCAGAAATTAGCAAATTTGTTGTCAGCACCAAAACGGCTGGAACCGTCTCTTCTGAAGCTTATGTCAACAAAATACTTTTGATCGAATCCATAGTTCAACTGAGAAAGAACTGACAGTACGGTAAAAGCAGAACCAGTACCACTAATACTTTGTGGTGTAGAGGCTGCTGAGGGAACCCTTACTTTATCATTGGCAAAACCATCACCTCTGAGTGCAAACGTTTCGATATCATACTGGGTGGTTTCAAAACCTGCCAGGATTGTGAAAGCGTGACGCATCTCGTATACAAAGTTGTAGCGTGCCGTGTTGCTGAAGGTTGTGGTGTGTGCACGACGGAATCCACGTCTGATACTACCATCAAGGTCAGCACCCCACACTGCTTCCGGGTGCAGGTAATCTTCATAGGTATAGTCATAAAAATCAACCCCCAGGCTGGAGCGCAATTGAAGATTTTCAATGGGCTCATATTCAGCAAAAAGGTTACCCAAAAACTTAAAGGTATTGTTGTAGTCCTGGTTGAGATTCAACTCCCTAAGCACATTACCGAAGTACGTATCAAAGTTTGTAATCCATTCCCCATCAGGAGTTTTTGGCTGCTCATAAGGATTCATGAGGTAAGCAGCAAAAATAGGATTGTATACGTTATTGGCATAACCCCCTTCTGCAACAGTATAGTTAGATTGCTCATAACTTAAGTTCATAGAAGCACCAAACTTGAGATGGTCGGTAACAAAATGGTCAAGATTCAGCCTTCCTGAAATTCTTTCGTAGTCGGAACGCTCAAGGATACCATCTTGAGAATAATAGCCACCACTGATATAGTAGCGTGTTCTTGCACCGCCACCACTGGAGCTGATCTCGTGGGACTGTGTAACACCATCACGAAACATTTCGTCGCGCCAGTTGGTATTGATAGTAGCCAGCGAATCCCAAGCCTCATCGGGGCGTGTGTAAATGTTGTTATTGCGCTCGAAATCAAGCTTCTGCTCTGTTGTCATCATGTTGAAGTCATCACGCGTAAGCGATGTAACACCATATTGACCGCGGTAGGTCAGCTGTGAGCGATCGCCAACAGTACCTCTTTTGGTTTGCACAAGGATCACACCGTTTGCTGCTCTGGAACCGTAAATAGCGGTTGCTGAAGCATCTTTCAGGACAGTAACCGACTCAATGTCGTTCGGGTTAATTCCGGAAAGCGGGTTGTCATAAATGCTGTTAAGACGTTCGGTCATTGGTACACCATCTATTACATAAAGTGGTGTTGTACCACTGGAGATAGAGCCTACACCACGGATGGTGATAGTAGCTGCAGCACCGGGACGTCCGGAGCTTGATACCGATGATACACCGGCGCTCTGTCCTTGAAGGATCTGGTCGAATGAAGCCATCGGGATGCGCTCAATCTGCTCCGAGCCAACGATTCCTACAGAACCGGTAACTGCGTCGCGACGCTGCGTACCATAGGCCATTACAACGACCTCCTCCAGACCAACCATTGCCGACTCAAGGCCCACATTAATAACATTACGGCCATCAACCGGAATCTCGCGGGTAGTCATCCCAATGAATGAGAAAACCAAAGTCGCATCACGGGGAGCACTGAGCTCATACCGACCGTTAATGTCAGTTACAGTACCGACAGTAGTTCCCTGTACAACTACGGTAACGCCTGGCAAAGTCGCACCATCAGCTGCATCGGTAACAGTACCGGTAATGTTGATCTGTTGCCCGAACAGGGTGGAACCCATAAAAAGCAACATACCAAAAAAAATAAACACTCGTCTCATGTTGTTTTTGTTTTAGTGAATAATTAAAAAATTAAGCTAATACGTTTACTGGTTTTTTGTCCTTTCCTCGAAAGACAGCCCCAAATGTACAAATAATTTTGCTTTTTTTAGCATTTTTTTAACATTTCAAAACAAT
>SKSI01000202.1 GCA_007123065.1 Bacteroidales bacterium | reverse complement strand
TCATAGTATCCTTCACGATTTACCACATATTCGTATGTTGCCGGTAACAGGTCATAAAAAGTATATTCGCCTGGGCCGTATTCCACACCATCAAGTGTGATAATAGCATCAGTAATACCATATCCATCTTCATCCAATACGTTAAAGGTCGCAATGAATGTATCAGGCTCTACCCCTTCAACTTCAAAATCAACTGTAATGATTTCACTCACACCTGTAGTATATGCCGATTGGACTCCGGCACTGTGCATCCCTCCCGGCAGTTCTGTGAACAGATAGTCTGCATCCAAAATATGTTCTTCTATCAATTCATTGTTGAGATAAATGTTATAACCCAGGAAACCGCTGATTGTCGGGTTTTTGGGAGCATCTTCATACTTTCCATAGTCGGCTTTTATCTGGATCGGTTTGGGATCCTTTACCTCTTCAGCAACTGGCAATTGCTTATCAAACTCAATATAACCGAAATTTTGACCATAAGCTCTTAAAAGGAAGTTAACCTGATATCCAAAAATCTGGATGTCTCTGAACTCGAAGGTAGGATTGGTGATGTCTGAAATACCAAATTGCGTTCCCGGAACAAATTCCCAGGGTTCGCCGGTACCGTTGTCAGCAGCAAGACCAAGGAACCCGTCAAAGCTTAAACCGATATAAAAGCCTTCAGACAATTCCAGCTCTTCGGTAAATTCATAGGAAACCCATTCATCATCAACAGTTGGGACTCCTTCTGCCGTATAAATAATATTGTGCCTGTCTGGAACGCCATCATGCCGAAGGCCCAACACCCATACCTTAACCTCATCATGCGGTCCTCCCTCTTCTGTAAGCTTCCAGCTAATCCTGCTGATTTCGGCATGATTTGGGTGAACAGCTCCTATTATGCTATTGATAGATCCTAATGGATAACCAAACTGAGTATCTACAATACCATCATCATACCTGAACTCCCATTCATTCCATGTCAGCAATGCTTCGTCGGGCAAATGATTGTCGGTATCCACCTCAAGGTTAAATGGGTTTTGAATGTCATGTTTCATAAAAACCTCGATCTCAATATCGTCCCCATTAAGTGAGAACTGAATATTCTCTTCAACATACCCTCTGGCTTGTACCTGGGCTTCATACACAGGACCATCATGCAAGCCAAACAACGCAATACCGTTTTCATTAACAGGATACTCCCGTCCATTTACAAAAACCGTTGCTTCCGGAATAATGGTTTGATCCGGATTGTCTTCCATTACGGCTATGCTTACGTAGAACATGTTTGTTTCTTCCTCCAGTGCGATATCATCGATATACCAGGCACTGGTTTCATAGGAATTGCCATCAAATTGCCATTCAAGGAAAAAATCATTCGTACCAACGCCATGGTTGAGTGTGGTCAGGAAAGCTTCAAATTCTTCCGGGTCAATATCCTGCGGGTTTTTCCATTCCTTAATTAAGAACTCTTCACCATCAGCTATGCTAACAAGACGTATCGAATAACTTGGTTGCGTAGCCAGATTATCCAAATGGTGTTTAAATGAAAGCCGCAGAAAATTGAATCCTTCAGCATTAATACGGGGAGACCTAAGTCCAAATAAGCCATCGTTTCCCGGCCACCAGTTAAACCTCATTTCCGGTGCTTGTCCTCCTGCGAGGCTGGTCTCTCTTACCGACCAGTTATTCAAATCCCTGCTCCAGTTGCCGGGGATTTCACCTTGCGGAACACCTGTAAAGTCTTCATAGTATGGTAAATCAATTCCATTAAATGTATCAAAATAAGCCTTTACAGTTTTATCCTCATCCATCGTGATTGTTGTTAATGAACTGTAAATATCTGCCACATTTCCAACCCAATGGCTAAAGACATACCCTGAATCTGCTCTTGCTACAAGTGGTACCTCTTCATCTACAAGATAATAATGGTCACCCGCTTCAGGAACGGTGTATCCCCCTTCACCGGGTGCTTCAACAGTGAGGGTATAAAAGCCGTCGCTTTGAAAAACAGCCTGAACCACAACATCCTCTGTAAGGAATAATTCTGTTTCAGACTCATCTGAGAATATCTCACCATTTACCAGCCAATGTTCAAAATAGGTTGTATGGTGGGGTTCTGCTAACAAGTTAAGTATTTTATAGTCGGAGTATTGATAAACACCGGGTTCCGGAGTTACAGTTCCTGCACCATCCGGTTCTTGCATTGTTAATTCAATTTCGATCAACTCCCCAACCCTGACACGATCTACACTAACGGAGTTAAATATGGCATTATCCTCCTCGGTAAGATAATAGTTAAACACCAGATGCATAGTTCCTTCAAGATCAGTCAAGTCAATGGAATAACCGATCCATTCATTTTCCAAAAAAATCTCTTCCAGTAAAACCGCATTTTCATGCAGGTCAGTAGTGTTGTCATACGCCTGGTCAACAGCCATTATTCTGATTTTTTCTCTAATTCCATTCGGCGGCCCACCGCTAAATCCATAAAAGAAAAGTGTCTGGGCTAAGGGGTCATCCATATTAATGGCCGGTGTTATCAACCATTCATCTGCCTGATTTCCGCTACTAAAACCTTGTCTTGATCGAGCTGAAAAATCACCATAGTATGAAAACACGTCTGTTTGATGCCACTGGGCAGTATTGATCCCATTCACATTATACCAACCAGATGGTGGAAAAACACCTTCTTCATTGAAGTCTTCATAAAGTAACAAATCACCAAGACCAAGCATTTCTTCATTAGAGAAACCGGTTCCTCCTTCGCCACTTGAATTGAATGCTGTTACGCTGTAATGGAAGTCGGCAAATCCCGGCAGGTTTTGATCGATAAATTCTGTTTCAGTAATACCAGTCGCAACTACCACATTCCCGGGAAACCGGATCACCCTGTAAGTCAAATCCTCACCTGAAAAATAGTGACCGGATAGTCCTTCAGTTGGTGCTTCCCAGGTAACAAATCCTCCATCATTAGAAGGTGAAAGGTGGATTTCTGAGGGCGCGGCAGGCACATCTTCACCAATATAAACAGTGTTGTTAACAACAGGCCCCTGACCGGTATAATTCTCTGCATAAACCGAATACCGATAATATCCGGCTTGCTGAATATCTGAATCAGTCCAGTTTTCTGATTCACCTGCAATTGCATTTTCAATTGAATATTTCAACTCATCATCACGATAAACATTTACGGCAAATGGTTCCGTCAAAGGATCTCCGTCAACAGTAAACTGAGGATTATTCCAGCTTATATTGGCCTCCAGCAAACCCTGCTCACCGGCAAATGCATGGAAATTCTCAGGATGTGCGGGTGCTCCTCCTGAAACGGAAGGTGTTGAAATACAAAGTGCCAAAGGCTGTTGCCTGATTTCCCAAACATCACTTGAGTTATAAAAACCGCTTTGACCCGATCCACTTTCACTGCTAATTATCATTGACCAACAATTCGGGTTATTTAATGAATAGACTGCAATCCATGCATCATCAGCAAATACGGGGGCATCCAACACACCGGAAAAACGGTAGACAGTGAAATCACTGAATGTCACATCCGGATCTTCAACTGCGTTAAGAGTATGGGTCTCAGCATGTATTTCCTCTCCAGGCAAGCCGTTATTATTCTCATAAAAAACAATACTAAAATCCATTTGATCTGAGCTGCACTCATTCCATGAACCATCAAAATAGGCTTGAACAGCCCAAAAAACAAATCCGGAAGCCAGCAACCCATCCGGACTGGAGTAAGTTTGATAGGTAATGGTCTCAGCATCAACTGAAGAGGGGTATGCCCATCCCCCATCGGGCAGATTATCTATTATGCTTCCTTCCGGACAGGTCTCATCGATTTTAAGAAAAGAGGCTGTATTCTTTATATATGTCCGATCCTCTCCCGGTTTTTCACCCAGATTATTCCCAATAGGAGCCTGAATTATTTCATTATTAGAATTCTGGAGCAATTTCACATCTGCATTATTTGCAAATGATGAAACGACAATCAATAGAGATAACAATGTAGTAAGTAAATGCATTTTTTTTCTTTTTATGATGAGTAATAGAGTTTCAGAGGACAAACGTAGAGAAAGGAGACCTGCCACACAATCCGAGCTTAACGGTATTTTAAACCGCCTTTGCTAAGTGGTGGCACTGATAAAAATTGGCTGGATAAGAATCATCCATTCAACAATTAAACGATTCATCCATTCAACGATTAAACGATTAAACAAATCAACAATGCATGCTTTGCTGAAATAACAGAAGCGTCCGATTGCGAACATCTTTTGTTTTGAAAGAACCAGTTTTTATTTTTATGTTTTTGTAAAATTTTGATATACTGATTATTAAAACGTTTTGCATAGATATTGATATTATTTGTTTATGATGATGATTATTCTTTAAATAACTATTGACCATGAAAAACAAAATTTTGTGTTTTACATTTAAATC
Organism: Bacteroidales bacterium; assembly: GCA_007123065.1. Taxonomy (GTDB): domain Bacteria; phylum Bacteroidota; class Bacteroidia; order Bacteroidales; family UBA7960; genus PUPG01. The sequence goes on along the minus strand of SKSI01000202.1, from coordinate 6,199 downwards.
ATTACCCTTATTTTTCTCACTGTTGATAATTAGTACTGCTTCAGTGCCGGCACCTCCGGCAGAAAAAGCAAACGGCTTCATCACTGATGAGGAACCATTATCCAGAAGGGGGTATATTGGGGTACGACTGCTGAACGTGACCGACTCAATTGCACAGCTCAATGGCATGAAAGAGTCAACCGGCGTTTTTGTTGCTGACCTGGCCGACGGAGGCTCTGCCGCCGAAATTGGTCTCCAGGCAGGTGACGTCATCTTGAGGGCAAACAATTATACAGCCACCTCGGTTTACCCATTCATCGACCAATTAGCAGGCTACCGGAAAGGGGACCTCGTTGAGCTGGAAATCTTGCGCAACGGTAAAAAGATGAAATTATCCGGCGAGATGAAGGGGTTCCCGCCGGAAACATCGTCTTATGCCGAAGTGATATACGACCAGGTACCCTTTGAAGACGGGTACGTGCGCACCATCATCCATAAACCGCATATATCAGGAAAACGTCCGGTATTATTTTTCATACAGGGATATACCTGCGCCTCGATGGACAACATGGGCGAATACCATCCCTATACGAAGCTACTCGAAGGCTTCAGCAAGCGGGGTTATGTGGTTGTGAAAACCGAAAAGGCCGGCATGGGCGACTCCCGGAGTAGCCGGACGTGTGCCGAAGTTAACCTGATGGAGGAAACCGCAATATTTTCGGCATCCTACAATAGCCTCACAAAGTATGATTTTATTGATCCGGACAATGTATTTGTTTTTGGCCACTCTATGGGCGGTGTGCAAGCTCCGATGATGGACTTTGACTTCGATCCGCGCGGTATCATCGTATTTGGTACTGTAGTAAGACCATGGTTCGAATACCTCATCGAGCAAACCCGCGTACAACGCCTGTTGCTAGGCCAGGATTATCTAACCAATGAAGCCAGACACGAACAGTCTATCCGCTTTTATTATCGCTTTCTTCTGGAGAAGGAAAGTCCGGAAGAACTGATGGATGACCCTGAAATGGCTGAATTTCTGGACCGCTACTGGAGATATGAAGATGGTGGATACATGAACGGGCGCCATTATACATTCTGGCATCAGCTGCAGGATACACGGCTTTTTACCGCCTGGAGTGAAATAAATTCTCATGTACTTTCACTGCATGGCGAAGGTGAGTTTGTGGCATTCAACCCCTGGGAGCACGAACTAATTGCCGACATCGTTAATTTTTACAATCCGGGTAAAGCAACCTACATGCGCGTCCCAAATGTAGATCACGGCTTCATCTATGTGAATGATGTTGAACACGCCGTGGCCATACGTAACGACAGCCAATACCGCAGGAATAACATCCACACTGGCATTGCCGGTTTGATTGCAGACTGGATGGAGGAGGTAAAACGTTAACGCTTACAGGCTTTAAAACTGATCGTAGAAAAAGACAAGAAAAATCAATCAAACATAATACATTTGTAGTGTGTTAAGTTGCATGTTATTTCATAAAAACACAGGTTACAAATGAACAGATATCTTGGTCCTGGCATCTTGCTGGCGGGAGCTGCCATTGGAGGTTCCCATCTGGTCGCCAGCACACAGGCAGGTGCACACTACGGATGGTCTTTGTTGGGGATTCTATTTCTGATCAACCTTTTTAAATATCCATTTTTTCGATACGGACAGCGTTACACAGCCGCAACAGGCGAAAGCATTCTGCACGGATATTTGCGTCTGGGCAGGCCATACCTTGCCGTTTTTCTTGGAATGAATCTGATTACCGGCATGATCAACATTGCAGGTGTAAGCATGGTGGCCGGCAGTTTGGCTACCAATTTTGGCATCACAAATATCGGAATCCCGACACTGTCGGCGTTTTTGATGGTTGCCAGTGCGCTGATCATCATCCTGGGTGGTTTTGGATGGCTTCGCCGAATCGGAAAAATGGTGGTAGCCGTGCTTGCCCTGTCCACTGTGGTGGCAATGATCATCAGCATTTACAACGGGCCTGTGGCAGAACCGGGCTTCAAAGGTGCTTCTCCATGGACAAGTGCCTCTTTTGGCTTCGTAGTGATGTTCATGGGATGGATGCCCGCTCCTATCGAGAGTTCTGTGTGGCCCTCGCTGTGGATGAAGTCGCAGGAAAAATTGCAAAACAGGATTTCGGTAATGCGCGAAACGATGATTGATTTTCATGCTGGTTACTATGTCAGTGTTTTCATGGCTTTCGTATTCCTGGTGCTTGGCAGAATGGTGATGTATGGCAGCGGTACGGAGCTCTCGGCACAGGGTTCGGTCTTTGCACGCCAGCTCATTGACCTTTACAGCGAAAGCATTGGCGCGTGGACAAGGCCACTGATCATCGTAGCAGCATTCTCTGCCATGTTCAGCACCACCCTTACCACCATTGACGCATACCCCCGCGCACTTGCAAACACAACAACACTGCTTTTCCCAAAACTGGTTAAGCAATTTAAACCCATTCAGCTTTTCTGGATTATCTCTGGTGTTTCCGGCAGCTTTTTGATTATCAATTTCTTTGTTGATCAGCTGGGCGATATGCTCACCCTGGCCATGACGGTATCGTTCCTTGCCGCACCCATTTTTGCCATTATCAACTTCAGGGCAATGTCTCTTCCACATGTTCCCGAAAAGTACAAGCCCAAACGCTGGGAGGTCGTTTTGTCGATCCTGGGGATCATTTTCCTGGTTGGGTTTGGCGTGGTGTTTCTGATCTGGATGCTTTTGTAATTATTAATTGTTGATTATTGATTTTTGATTTTTAATTAGATGGTTCAATGCCGAGCTTCTGATATAGCAGAGAGGCCAGTATGAACGAAAGCCTTTTTTGCAGTGGGGTTGCCTGCTTGTAGCAAACAACGGGAAGCACCCATTCAAGCATTGCCAGGAAATAGGGAACATGAGATTTGTTCCCAGAGGCACTCTGCAGGGCATATTTTTGCATCAATGCTGACAGATAGAGATTACGCCGTACCGCTTCGTTTTCGTGATCAACCCGGTTAAGCTGATCCCCAAAATCGAATTGTTTGTAAAAATGTGATAATACATTCACAATGTGCGCCAAATCCTCATCCGTTTCCATGGGCATAAACTCTGTCATAAAGATCGCCTCAAGGCGCGCGAAATCTGAAACAACCGAACGCGGGCGGGTTTCAGAAAAGTCGATCAGGTATACATTCATCTGTTCATCCAGAAGGATGTTTTGCATGTTGAGGTCACCATGGCAGATTGACGTGGGGTATTCAACTGAAAAATCAACATTTTTGGGATAATGATGTTTCAAGACCCAAAAAGGGTTAATCATATTTTGTCCTGTTTCTTTGATAAATACGAACTTGTCATCTGAAGAAACACCGAGAACATCCGGGGCTATTTGGAAGATATCCGGAAAAAAGGTTTTGGTTGGATCATGATCACGATAAGGGTAAATGGTTTGTTTCACCGCCTGTCCATACCAGGGTTTCAATATCTTCAGAAATATTTTATCAAACAGGGGTTCAAGCTGTTCAGGATTCCATTCCAGGAAATAGTTCGTAAGCCATCTCAGTTTGCTTTCTTCACCACCAATACCAACAAAATTGTAGCGCAATGCACCTGTCTCACCAAAATATTCGGTACCCAATATCATGGCGCTATTGTTGAGGATATAGGGCATGGCGTATTCCCGACAGTGTTTTGCCTCGCGTGTAATCATGTCGCGATCAGCGATCTTTAATACAGTTGGCCGCAGCTGTCTGCCCTCCTTATCCCAGGATGCAACCTGAAAGGTTTGCGCTGAAAAGCCTCCCTGCAGGGCCTTAAGTGCTAATCTTGAAGAATCCTGATACAACCGGCGCGCAAGAAAGGCCTTATGCGGTTCAGATAAAAACGTGTCAGGTGCGTTGATACCAATCCGTTTCTTTGCTGCATCCGCGGTTTTGTGTCCGATAAAAATCCAGACACTTGGATTACTCAGTCTGTCCTCAAGGTCCAGGTGCACCAGATCTGTTATGTTTTCATAGCTGATATTGGCATTCAAAATATTGTCCAGCGAGCTCATATCGCTTGATATATGAAGCTTTTCGAGTTTCAAAGAAATACATGCAAAGGCAGGTATGTCCGGTGTGTTTTCGTTTGTTTTTGCAAAACGCAGAGGCTGGCCGTCACCATGTTCTACAGTTGCTATTTCTGCCATAAATCCTGTAGTGATTCCTGTCCACTCTTTGCAATCACTCGCTATCACAAAACCGGTGATCACCTTGTCTTTGATTATTTTTTGGGACAGGCCATAAATAACTGTCAGCATCTCCTTCCAGGTGATCGGACCGGCATCTTTCAACTTAAACAAAGCATCGGCTCCACTGTGAAAAGAGCAGGCTTCCTGAACCAATACGCCAGCCTGCGAAGGTTCAGTACTAATTCTGAAGTCAGGTGCAACAGATCGGTCTAAAGGAACAAAAACGGCACAATTACCAATAGTAAAAAAAAGGGATTCGTCATGTTCAGCCGAACCGGCAGCTTCGGCGGGCTTACCAAACCCTGCTGAGAACCCCAGTTCATCATAACCGGCAATGTCCTGGTTTTGCCAAATCATGACTGTTTGACCTTGTTTTTCTACAGGCTGATATTCGAACGACCATTTACCGTAACGAATTTCACCATGATGAAGACTGGCTTCCTGCATTTGTTGCAGCATGCATACCCCATCAGCTACACCATCAACAATAGTAAAAACCTGGTGGAGTCCGGCCATCTCTATTACATGTTTTACTTCGGCAGGTAGTGCAGCAAGCACCATTTTACCCATGCCCTTGGCAGCAAGCTTTTTTGTTAGTATTATCAATGACCGGATGCCGTTACTCGACAGGTAGGAGCACTTGCCGAGATCAATGACCAGATGGGTCTCTGTTTCAAGCACTTTGGCCAACACTGCATCAAAATCAGCAGCGGTTAGTGTATCAAGCCTTCCTTCAATCTCAACACAGGTGCAGGAATCTTTTTTATTGATGGAGATGTTCATTGGTTTAGAATGGTTAAGTGTTGAAGGTTTAAATTTTAAAGAAATTGACTCTTGACTTTTAGCTAAGCGCATATTATTATGGCAGCATCGCGATGATTCGCAGTGGTGCACCACTTCCCCCTTTGATTTTCATCGGGAGGGCAATGATAAAGCTTCCGGACTCGGGCAACTGATCTAAGTTCGCGACATTTTCATAGATGGTGATTTCGGCATCACACAGGATGCGATGTGCCTTAAAATATTCAGACTTTCCACGGTCGATGCTGGGTGTATCCAGTCCAATGGCATTGATGTTTCTATTATCAACAAGCCACTGGGCCGCTTCTGGATCCAACCCAGGAAACCGAAGATGCGCCACCGCCTCCTCACCGGTAAAATCGGTTCCGGTATATGCCAGAGGATCAAGCCAAAACTGACCATATCCTGTCCGCAACAAAATAACAGACTGGTCAGGCATGGTGCCATGCCGGCTTTCCCATTCCAGAAAGTCTGAAACCGAAACAAGGTAGTCACGATCATTAAGGGCCGTTTGCGAAACATCCACCACCACACCAAACCCCATAAGCTGTTGCAGCGGGATTTGTTCGACTGTTGGACTGTCGGGATGTCCGAAATGCAGGGGAGCGTCAAAATGGGTACCGCCGTGCTCTTCTGCCGTGAAAATAAATGATGCATAGAAATAGCCCTTGTCTGTGATGCCATAAAATGCGGTATCCTTCGAGAATGGGACGTTCGTGGGCCAATAGATGGCGTTTGCATCAAAGGCGTGGGTAAGGTCCACCCAATTGGCATCCATTAAAATCGCTACGGGATCTTTTTGTGTGCAGGACATCGCCACAAGCAAAAGACAAGCAATTATGTTATTTCTCATGGTTTGGTTTATGGATTTTATAAAACGAATGAAGTTATCCAAATTTAGTAATTATTTTGGATTTATTTTGATTATGCTGAGATGCAAAAAGTCATTATGAGTGCGAAGCCCCCGCTAAAGTGCGGTGGCCAGAATGCGGGAATGACATATCTGTTTTTTGTTCGTTGTTTTTTGTTTGTTGTTAATGCGTTTAGCGTTAAGGGTTCACTGACTGGTCTGTTTCTTTGCGCTTTTTGCGTTTTTTTATCTTTGCGAGGAACAAAAAAATCCACGCAAAGGCCGCAAAATAATTTCACGCAGAGCACGCAAAGATGTCACTAGTAACGCC
>SKSI01000054.1 GCA_007123065.1 Bacteroidales bacterium | reverse complement strand
TGCATCAGCGAGCTTGCTCCCAGCCTGTTGGCTCCGTGGTCGGAAAAATTACTTTCACCAATGGCGAACAATCCCGGGATGGTTGTCATCAGGTTGTAATCTACCCAAAGCCCTCCCATGGTATAATGACCGGCCGGATAGATCCGCATCGGCTCGTTATAAGGAATCACACCGGTGATCTTCTCATACATCTCGAAAAGATTGCCGTATTTGTCCTGAATCGCTTTTTTGCCTTGTTTTTTGATGGCGTCTCTGAAGTCAAGGTATACAGATAATCCTGAATCTCCTGCGCCATATCCGGCATCACAGCGTTCTTTTGCAGCCCTGGAGGCCACATCACGCGGCACCAGGTTCCCAAAGGCGGGGTATCTTCTTTCAAGGTAATAATCGCGCTCCTCTTCCGGAATTTCATTGGGATGGCGCTTGTCACCTTTCTTGCCGGATACCCAGACACGACCATCGTTGCGGAGTGATTCAGACATCAGGGTGAGTTTGCACTGATAATCATTTAATACTGGAATGCTAGTGGGATGTATTTGAATAAAGCTCGGGTTGGCGAATACAGCACCTTTTTTATAGGCACTCCAGGCTGCGGAGGCATTGCTGCCCAAGCCGAGTGTAGAGAGATAAAATACCGTTCCGTAACCTCCTGTGGCAAGCACAACTGCATGGGCAGAGTGCTTCTCTAGCTCGCCAGTGAGCAGATTCCGTGTGATGATTCCCCTGGCTTTGCCGTCAACCACAACTACATCCAGCATATCGCGTCGTGGAAACATTTTTACAGTGCCTTTGGCAATCTGCCTGTTTAGCGACGAATAGGTGCCCAGAAGGCATTGCTGTCCGGTCTGACCCCTGGCATAAAAAGTGCGCGATACCTGAACACCACCAAAAGAACGTGTGTCAAGCGACCCGCCGTAATCACGTGCAAAGGGCACTCCCATGGCAGTAAAATGATCGATGACATCGTTGCTGACTTCAGCGGCACGGTAAACATTTGCTTCACGCGCCCGGTAGTCACCACCCTTGATCATATCGTGGAACAGACGGTAAATGGAATCGTTGTCGTTTTTGTAATTTTTGGCGGCATTGATACCTCCCTGAGCAGCCACTGAATGGGCGCGACGGGGCGAATCCTGAAAACAGAATGCCTTTACATTGTAACCGAGCTCGCCAAGTGCACTGGCAGCTCCTGCGCCTGCCAGACCAGTACCTACCACAATGATGTCGATCTTTTTCTTGTTGGCAGGGTTTACCAGCCGTAAGCCGGCTTTATAACGACTCCACTTTTCGGCAATTGGTCCATCCGGTATTTTTGAATCAAGCTTTTGCATCGCTTTTATGTATTGGTTTGTTTGTAAGATCTGAATTTGATTAAAAAATTATTCTGATAACTCATATACTCCGAGTACCCTAAAAACCCGGGGGATTATAAAAAAACATGAAGTATACGGGAATGATGGCAAAACCCACGCTGATGGCGATTGCATAAATCGTTCCGATCACTTTAATGACCGGGGTGTATTTCGTGTGATTCAGTCCGAGCGACTGAAATGCCGACTGAAAGGCGTGCTGCAGGTGAAAGCCGAGAAAAATGAATGATACCAGGTAAATAGCGGAATACCAAGGGTTCTGAAACAACTCAACCGCTACTGGGTAAAAGTCATGCCGGTCGGCAGCAATCTCCGGCAGCGGAACAATCCCAAGCCGGATGAAAAAGAAATTTACCAAATGGATCACCAGGAAAACCAAAATGATGATTCCGGTATGGAACATGTAACGGGAAAATGGAGATGTGTCGGTTCGCAGCGACTTCCGGTACTTAACCGGACGGGCATAATGATTGTGTAATTGCAACACAAAACCCAGAATGATGTGAATTAGGAATGCTGCAAAAAGCACATATTCCACAATTTTTATTACCGGGTTAACGGTAAGAAATGAGACAGCATTGCGAAAAGCTGTTCCACCATCTCCCGCGAGCATTAACAGGTTCGTGATCAAGTGAGAGATCAGGAACAACATCAGAAACATCCCCGCTAAAGCCATGATATACTTTTGACTTAGAGATGAAAAATTTAAAATGGGCTTCTTCATAAGATGAGGTTAATGAATGATTGGAATTAACAGGTTGTAAACAAATGTATAGGAACTTTATTTATTTTCCAAAAAGGTATTGTTATTTGAAATGGTTTTAAATAACCATCTAAGAGAAAAAAAGAGGCAACATGTCGAACTGCTCGATTTCCCCTCTTTTTTGATTCATCTTTTGCCTGTTCGTGGCATTTGTGTAATTTTGGTAATACCAAACGCTAAACGCTAATCGCTTAACAAATCTCAAATTATTAAAATAATCTAACATCATGTTTGACAAAACAGCTTACACAACAAGAAGGGAAAAACTGAAAACCCTGTTACAGGATGGCATCGTGCTTTTGCCCGGCAATGTTGATGTGCCCATGAACTATAAGAGCAACACATACCGCTTTCGCCAGGATAGCAATTTTTTATACTTTTTCGGTCTGGACCAACAAGGTCTCGCAGGTGTTATTGACCTCGACAATGATTCTGAAACCATTTTTGGTGATGATGTCAGTTTGGATGATATCATCTGGATGGGTCCGCAACCGACGTTGAAATCCAGAGCTGAGCAGGTTGGTGTGACTCAGACACAACCTTTTTCGAAATTGTCGGAAGTACTGTCTGAAGCACGGTCAAAAGGGCGGAAGATCCATTTTTTGCCCCCCTACAGGTCTGAGAATATGCTCTTGCTTGAAGATCTGCTGGGGATCAAACCTGCGGTGCAAAAAGATGAGGCATCCATTGAACTGATCAAAGCGATCGTGAAACTACGTTCTGTAAAAGAGCCTGAAGAGATTCTGGAAATTGAGAAGGCAATGGAGGTCGCGTATCTGATGCATACGACAGCCATGAAGATGGCCAGGCCCGGGGTGTTCGAACACGAAATTGCAGGTGTGGTTGAGGGGATTGCAATCTCTGCCAACGGTATGTTGTCATTCCCGCTGATCCTTTCTGTAAACGGGGAAACACTCCACAACCATGCACACAATAACAAACTGGAAGCAGGCCGGCTGCTGCTTATGGATGGTGGTGCGGAAACTTCCATGCATTATGCAACCGATCATACACGGACGATGCCTGTAAGCGGAAGGTTTACTGATGATCAGAAGGATATTTATGAGATTGTGCTGAAAGCACAAATAGAAGCGATATCAGCCATAAGACCGGGCAAAACATTTAAAAGCATCCACATGCTTGCAGCTGAGGTTATTGCATGTGGATTGAAAAACCTGGGCATTATGAAAGGGGATGTAAAATCTGCCGTTGAACAAGGCGCTCATGCGCTTTTCATGCCGCATGGACTCGGCCATATGATGGGCCTTGATGTGCACGATATGGAAGACCTTGGCGAGGATCATGTTGGTTATGATGAGGAAGTGCAGCGTTCAGACCTCTTTGGTACGGCTTTTCTGCGCCTTGGCCGCAAACTTCAGCAAGGTTTTGTGCTTACTGTGGAACCGGGCATTTATTTTATACCCGCGCTTTTTGAAAAATGGCAGCAGGAAGGGAAGTTCAAGGAATTTATCAACTATGAAAAAGTTAAGCAGTACATCGGTTTTGGTGGTATTCGAATTGAGGATGACATTCTCGTTACCGATGGCGGCTATCGCGTTTTAGGTAAGCCGATTCCAAAAACGGTGGCCGACGTGGAAGCAGCGATGGGTGAGAGGTAATTCTGATTTTTATTTTATAACCAGTAATGACCGGTTATATCCGGCAAAAATACCAAGCCCGCCGTCTATGTTTGAATATAAGTGTACCGGCTCCGAGAAGAAATCATCTTCATAATAATTCTCCAACGCCCGGTGGTATTTGTAATAATGCTCATCTGTTGTCAGCAACAGGATGCTGATTTGGTCATTCTCTCCAGGATCATCATTTGGACCGTCGGGGCCAATATGAATGTGTGCTTCAGCCCGTATCAGGAAGGTGTTCCCCTCCTTTCCCGTGTTGGAAATGTATTTGTCTCCGTAAGTAACATAAATCCATATCTGATGCAGTTTGGTTGTATCATTTTCCCAATCGTAAACTTCAACTTGCCGGTAAGCCCCCGGTGCATAAAAGTTTTCCCGGTCGCCCGGTTCATCAGTAAATGAGTATTCCAGCATGATCCTGTCATGCCACTCGCCGGGCAATGTGTCCAGCTTTTCAAGAGTCAGACTGTTGTTGGCAAGAGGCACGTAAGCACTTGCATGAATTGGCGGGTGTCCGGGAACATCAACCCGGAGTTCGTATTGCTGATCTGCGTGAATTTGATATTCATTTGCGGACACGCTGTAGAGTTTTCTTTCGGGATCATAATGAAGTTGAGCTGGATTTCCGTCCCGGTCGTTGATTTGTACCGTGGCGTCTTCAATAAAACGAATCCTTTCATTATCGGGCTTGCTGACTGGCTTTGACCAGGTAAGCAATACCATGGTGGCGGTATCAGCCGGTGAGATAAAAGAATGCACCACCACTTTTGGCTCCTGGTCGGGGAAATCAATGTCGGTAACCAATTCGATGCAGGCAGTGAAAAGAAATAACCCGACCAGGAAAGGGATCCAGGAAATGACCGGCGTCTTTGTTTTCAGTATCCAAAAAGGTGAAAGAATATGAAAGCGTTGCATGGTTTAAAATTTGAAATTTAAAGATATGGATGGAATGATTGGAAACAGAGACATCTGCTTCAGGTGTCTCTGGTCATAGTCCCATTCAATAAAGTAAAAGAATGGGTTCATCCTGTTATACAGGTTATACACACTGAATTCGATGGTGCGCTCAACAGGGGCACCAAAGATTTCTACTTGTTTTTTTGTCTGGATTCCGATATCGAGGCGGTGATATGCGCCTGCCCGGAAGGCATTTTTGCCGCTGTAATCATTGATATAACTCCAGGGTGACAGTCTGAACGGGGTGTTTTCGGTGTTAAAGCTGTTGTCGTAATAATAAGTGCTTTGTCCCCAGGGGTTGTGTGTAACTCTTGAATACTCACCGATAGGGAGAGAGAGGGCATTTCCCGTTGAGTACACCCAGGTGCCTGATAATGTGATGTGCGGGCGAAGTTCGTAAATGGCTACAACTGAAAAATCGTGCCTCCGGTCGTAACGTGCCCAATATTTCTGGCCATTGTTTACTTCGTCAAACTGTAATTGTGTCCACGAAAGGGTATAACCTATCCAGCCATTGAGCCGGCCGGTTTTTTTCTGTAGAAAGAACTCTACGCCATACGACCAGGCTTGTCCTGAGGTGATGTTGTCTTCCCAGCTGAAGCTGTCTGCCTCGGAAGGGTCGTCTATCAACAGAAATGATGCTCCTTCGCGATAACCGATGGTGTTTCCTGATCTTTTATAGTAACCTTCAACGGACAATTCCAGTGCCTTCTCGCTAAAGTCCTTTGAAAAGCCGCTGGCAATTTGCCAGGTTGACTGTGGTTTGATGTTTTTTGTGGAAGGAACCCAGAGGTCGGTTGGCAGACCTATGCCTGTCGTGCTGAGCAGATGCACATACTGATTCATGCTGGCGTAAGATGCCTTCCAGGAAAGATCCTGTCGTAAAAAGAGCAGGACGGAAAGCCGTGGTTCGGGTTTAACATAGTGCTTGTTTTCGTGCACGAAGTGGCTAAGTCTAAAACCCGGGTTTATTTTTGCAAGATCGCCGAGCCTGATCTCGTCTTCTATGTAGAAGCCTGATTCAAGAGTCTTGATGCTTTGGACCTCTTGTATGTACTCTCCTATGTAGTCATCCCTGAGGACAAATGCACTGGGAGTGAACCGGTGATAGATGCTTTGCATCCCGGCCCTGATCAAATGATTTGGCGCAGGGTGCCAGCTGATGTCATATTTTATGCCGATATCGTTGATGCCGGAAGTGTAGGAGAGTGAGTACCTGTCGCCATCATAGTTTTCTTCAGCATATATTCGCAATGTATAATCGCTGTAAATGAGTGATGTATTGGCAAACAACCTGTCGTTGAACAGATGATTCCAGCGAAGTGTTGTGGTGGCGTTTTGCCAGTACAGCCCACCTTCGTCGCGGTTATTATAGCCATCATTGAAACGGAAATAGAATTTATCACGGCCAAAGTAGCTGCTTGCATAGAATTTGTTCTTGCGGTTATGGTCGTAGTGTATTTTGGCGTTCAGGTCATAAAAGTAATATCCGCCTCTTTCATCTCTTGGCATAAAAGGCATAATCAGGGCGTCAATATAGGTTCTTCTCCCGGAAATCAGGAAAGAGGCCTTTTCTTTGATAATGGGTCCTTCAAGGGTTAAACGGCTGGAGATGATCCCAATGCCGGCTTCGCCCTGGAACTTTTCCTTTGAACCGTCTTTCATGCTGATATCCAAAACAGATGAAAGGCGCCCCCCAAAACGTGCCGGGAATCCACCTTTGTAAAGCTGTACGTTTTTAATGGCATCACCGTTGAAGATTGAAAAAAAGCCGAAAAGGTGACTGGCATTGTAAACGATGGCGTCGTCAAGGATGATCAGGTTTTGATCCGGTCCGCCGCCCCTTACATAAAAACCGCTGCTCCCTTCCTGGCCCGACTGTACTCCGGGTAATAATTGGATTACCTTGAATAAGTCTTTCTCACCCAGTAATGCAGGAATAGATTGCACCTGTGTTACAGGCAGGTCAATGCGCGACATTTGAACGGACTGGCTGATCCGTTCAACATGATCAGCGGTAACTTCAACGCCGGGAATTTCCACAGAGGATGGAATGAGCTCAACATCAAGCTGAAAATCATCAGAAAGGTTGATTTGCATTACCAATGGGTGGTATCCAACGTACCGGAAAACCAGCTCAACGTTTCCTGCGGGCAGGGTTAACGAGTAAAACCCATAATTGTTGCTGCTGGTCCCTGTTCGCGATTCTGCTGCATAAATGGTCGCCCCAATTAGTGTCTCACGGCTGCCCTTTTCATATATAAAACCACTTACAGTGTATTGCTGGCTTGCTTCGCCGGCTTTTGAATCCCCATTAACAAAAAACAGGAGCATTATCAGTATTGACAGACTCAACGGCAGTTTTGCCTTCATTGATTGCAGATTAAAACAATATCATAACGAATGTATTGCAATAAATGATATGAAACCTAATAATATAATTTTATCACGGATCCATCAAATGCGGTAGTCAATCAGATAATGAATACCAAACGAATGAACCAATCATCCATTCAACAATTCGACAAAAAAAACCCCGGAGCAGTTTATTACGCCGGGGTTACCAATCAACTAACCAAAACAACAACATGAAGAAATTATTTTTACATAAATTCTGATATCTTTTTATGGATTCTAATTATATAACTCATTTTTGTTTAAAATGTTTCTAAAGATAATAAAAAAAAAGCAAAAAAATGTTAATTGTTGATGTTTTTTATGAAATATTTTGTTTTGATAAGAATGATAAAGGATGCCTTGATTTTCACAACTTTATTATTGATGATCAAATTTTTATCAGAAACCATTAACTTTGTATTTTAACCAAAAATGCAAAATACAATGTTTACAGGAATTATTGAAACAACTGGCAAGGTAGCAAAAATTGAAAGGGATCGCGGCAATATCCATTTCACCATAGAAACGCCGATTGCCAATGAGTTAAAAATTGATCAGAGCATTGCCCATGACGGGGTCTGTTTGACAACCGTGAATGTGGATAAAGACAAAAAACAATATACAATCACAGCGATACAGGAGACTTTGGATAAAACCAACATGCGCAGCTGGAAGGAAGGTTATGAGGTCAACCTGGAGCGATGTATGCGGGTTGATGGGCGTTTGGACGGACATATTGTTCAGGGTCATGTGGATCAGACAGCTGTTTGCACAAAAGTTGAAGAACTCGATGGCAGCTGGAAATTTTATTTTGAATATGACCCGGGTCCGAAAAATATCACCGTTGATAAAGGATCCATCTCTGTCAACGGCGTGAGCCTCACTGTTGTGGATTCTGAGCCCAATATGTTTTCCGTGGCCATCATACCATATACTTATGAAGTCACCAATTTCCGGAATTTCAAAAAAGGCAGTCTTATTAATCTGGAATTTGATGTGATCGGCAAATATGTGGCCCGTCTGCTTGAATTGCATTTTGATGCGAAAAATAACGAATACAAAAAATAAACAGATAAAACACCCATGTTGGAAATCCCGACCATTCGGGAACAGGATTTTTGACACACAGGGGGATGATTGTCGATTGCCGATTGTCGATTATCGATGTCCGATTGACAGTTGCCCGATATAGAACATATAAGCTGGAAGCTCGAAGCTCGAAGCTCGAAGGGTTCGCGGCAGTAAACGGAACGCCCTGAAAGGGCAGCTTAAACACAGCCACAAAGAGCTAAATAACATATAGTTACGAAATTATATACATATGAAACACAAAATCAGCACCTCCTGGAAGGGAGACATGGTATTTGAAGCGGATATGGGCGGTCATCCGCTGGTGATGGACGCCCCGCCCGAAGCCGGTGGAAAAAATAAGGGTACGCGTCCCAAGCCACTGATGATTGCTTCACTGGCCGGTTGCACGGGGATGGACGTTCTTTCCATCCTGAAGAAAATGCGTGTTGAACCGGATGAATTTAATTTACACATTGAGGGTGACCTGACAGAGGATCTGCCAAAGCATTATAAAAAGATGCACATAGTATATGAATTTTCCGGTCGTGATCTTCCCATGGATAAGCTGGAAAAAGCAGTTAAGCTCTCCAGGGAAAAGTATTGTGGCGTTTCCCATGTGTACGGGCAGGTGATGGAGATCACTTCCGAGATACGAATTAAGAACTAAGGTGTTTTTGATTGTCGATTCTCGATTTTCGATTATCAATTTCTTATTATTGTCATAAATTGACCATAAACCATAAACCATAAACCCTCAACATCTAAACTTCTAAACATCTAAACATCTAAACGTCTAAACGTCTAAACTTCTAAACTTCTAAACGTCTAAACGTCTAAACTTCTAAACTTCTAAACGTCTAAACTTCTAAACCTAACTTAATGAACATCCTTATCATCAACGGCCCTAACCTGAATTTGCTAGGGAAGCGTGAGCCGGAGCATTATGGAAATAAAACATTTGAAGAGGTTTTGGATGCATTACGCGGATATTATCCAGACTGTCAAATTGATTATTTTCAAAGCAATGTCGAAGGGGAGTTGATTGACCGGTTGCAGGCGGCTGAAGGTGCATACGATGGTGTGATTCTGAATGCGGGCGGCTATACGCATACTTCGGTTGCCATTGGTGATACGGTTGCCGCGTTAGATGTCCCTGTTGTAGAGGTACACATCAGCAATGTGATGGCCAGAGAGCCTGTAAGACAAATTTCTTTTATTGCGCCTTATGCCAGAGGCGTTATTTCAGGATTTGGAACAGATGGTTACCGTTTGGCGATTGAAGCACTTTTGCTAAGCCGGCGATAGGTTTTTTTGCCAAGGATATAATAATTCCACACGATACTCCCCTTAAATACCTGATCCGGCAATTTCCTTACATGGCCGTTTTTGTTTTTACGCATATTGGGAAAATGACGAAAAAAAGAAAGATGGGCCCGGAAAACTGCCAGGCAGTCTCTCACTTTTCCCTGAAACAGAAAGCTGATTGCGGCCAACCCGTCAAGCATCAATCTTGGTGTAATTATGCTGTAAAACCAGACAGTTGGCATCAGTTTGGCAAGCATCCACAGACTGTTGCGAAAGTTGTAATATGTTTTGCGCGGATTCGATTTGGGCAGGGAACCACCACCAAGGTGATAGACGGTTGAATTCGGACAGTATATAATTTTGTAGCCGAGATTTTGCATATGCCAACAAAGGTCGATCTCCTCCATGTGTGCAAAGAATCGTGTGTCGAAACCGCCGGCCTCCCAAAATGCTTCTGCCTTCACAAACAAGGCTGCACCGCTTGCCCAGAAGACTTCACAAGAATCATCATATTGTGCGGTGTCTTTTTCAAGGGTGTTGAATATCCGGCCCCGACAAAAAGGATACCCCAGGATGTCAATAAAACCGCCGCCGGCACCGGCGTGTTCAAAATATGCTTTATTGTTTAATGATCGAATTTTGGGTTGCAATGCACCAATGTCGGAATGATCTGCAAGCATGCGCAGGCATGGTTTGACCCACCCTTTTGTTACCTCTATATCAGAATTTAACAGAATATACACATCCGCTTCAATCTGACGGAGTGCTTCATTGTAACCGCCTGCGAATCCGAAGTTCTTATTCAATTTAATGATACGTATGTCAGGGTAGTGCTCATTTAAAAAGTGAACCGACTCATCGGTGGATCCATTGTCGGCAACGATCACCTCAATGTTTTCAGGGGTGTATTTGACGATTTCGGGAAGGAAACGTTCGAGCAGCTCTTTGCCGTTCCAATTAAGTATTACAAGTGCTGCACGAAGGGTGCTCATGGTTTCCGGTTATTAGAGACTTCAAAAATACATTTTTTGCATCAACATAGGCAGTAATGACAATTATTTGTTTGTATAACACATATTTTTTGTAATTTTGCACCGGAGAGATGGCAGAGTGGTCGATTGCGGCGGTCTTGAAAACCGTTGGGGTGTAACAGCCCCCGGGGGTTCGAATCCCTCTCTCTCCGCAAAAGGAAATATATTGTAACCACGAAGTGGC